>SKYX01000019.1 GCA_007127655.1 Desulfonatronum sp. | reverse complement strand
TGAGGCAGGCTGGAAAAAAGATAGGCCCAGTTCTGGACGTAAACCACGCACTTCGCCCCGGCACGCAGGCCCGGAGCGAGGGCGTTGGGCCATCCTTCAGGAACCATCCAGATATCATTGCTATCCAGTCGAAGATGGTCCCACTCCTCCACCGGCACCCGGAACCCCACCGGTAAAGCCGGGCGCCCCACTTCCCTCCGCACCACCCGTACCGGAAAATCTCCTCGGTCCAGGTGCTCGGCGACTTGTATCAAAACGGCCAACCCTCCGCTTATCTTGGCCATTGGCGGGAGGAAGACGTATGTCGTGAAGGTGGGGGGCATATGGCCGTGAGGTGGGCTAGCCGCGAAGGCGGTGTGCAGTAGGATGTGGACGAGACCATGCCGGCTACCCGAATTCTGCCGCTCGTTGCCTAATTCTGGCGAACGGACGTGATACGTCGGGTCGAAAGATTGGCTGGGCTAAACGAAACGTTGCCTTGGTCAGATTTCGGCTGAGACCGCGATATTGCATCCCAGAGGCGAAATTGAGTCGCCGTGCGAGTAGCAACGGCGGAAGCCGTTCAGTTTCCGGGCACCGGAACGCTGGTGAGCAGGTATTTCAGGTCTTCGTCTGTGAAGTAGAATCCGAGTCCGGCGTAAAAGGATCGTCGGTCTGAGCGGATGAAGTCGTCCATGCCCAGGCTGGCGTAAAAGTTGCGCAGGAAGTAAAGTTTGGCCCCGGCCTTGAGATGCGGGTTGGCGTCCGGATCGAAGTCAAAGGCTTCGAAAAGCAGTTGCACCCGGTCGTCCCAGAGGTAGTATTCCAGACCCATGCCGCCGGTGTTCTCAATCAGGCCGCCGCGCAGCACCAGGTTGTCCCAGCGTTTGGCCAGTTGGGCCGAAAAGCTGATCTTGCTTTGGTGATACTTGTCTTCGATTTCCCGGATCGTGGTCCGCTCCCCGTTCACCCAGCGTTCGGTGAAGGTCTCGGTCTTTTCCCGGCGGCCGCGAGGATTGTCCACCACGGAGAGCAGGTAGTATTTGTCCTCCGCCGGTTGCAGGCGCAGAGTCAGGGCGGATTTAGTCTCACCGTGGCGGGCCAGGTACTCGCTGGTGAAGTCAACCGAGGTCCGGAACTGGTCCTGCTTGGTGAGGATTCGGTTCAGGCCTTCCAGGGCCTTGTCCAGTTCCTGGGCCGTGGTGTCCTCGTTGATCAGCTTGCCCAAGGTGCCTTGGCCTTCGTCGATTTTTCGAGAGACGCTTTCCAGGGACGCCATCGTCTCTCGGATGTCATGCCCCATTTCCGGGTCGTTGATTAACCTGGCCAGTGGGCCTTCGCCGGACTCCAGGCGAGCCAGGACCCCGCCGGCCTGCTCCAGGGTGGTTGTGAGCTGGCTGGAGGCCGTTTCCAGGTTGGCCACGATCCGGTCAATGCCTTCCTTGTTCGTCCCGGCGATATCCCGCAGGTCCGTGGAAAATTCCCTGAAATTCCGCACGATGAACTCCACGCTTTCGGCATTGGCCTGAACCAGCTCGTTCAGGCCAATGGCAGCGTCGCGGAGGCTTTGAAAGGCCAAGCGCAGGTCTTGCTCGCCCTGATCCCCGCCAAACACGTTGGCCGCGCTGCGGGCAACGACGCGGATATCGTCTGCGATTTCGCCGACCTTGGTGAACAGTTGGTCCAGGTCCGCCGGGGTCTCGCCCCGGGCGATCCGCTCCCCGGCCTCAACACGTGGAAACGGATCGCTGCCGGGAGAAATCTCGATGAACTTGTCGCCCAGCACTCCTCGGGTGCGGATGGTGGCCACGGCGTCGGCACGAATCTGGACATTGGGCAACACCTGGAGGGTCACCCGGGCCCGGTTCCCGTCCAGGGTGATGGCCTGAACAAGGCCGACCTCAATGCCGGCGATTTCCACCGGTGAGTTGGTTTTCAGTCCGGACACGTTGTCGAAAAAGACATCCACCTCGTAACTGTCCCTGGGCACGAACACCCCGGTGCCCACTTTCAAGGTCATGTAGGCCAGGGCCGCGAGGGCGATCAGGACGAAGACGCCTACCTTGATTTCTGCTCCAGATCTCACGATCTCTGCTCCATGGAAGATAATTAAACGACTTTGATCGGCCCTTGGGCCCGGCCGTGGATGAACTGCTGCACCACCTCGTCGTCCCAGTCCCGGATCTGGTCCGGCGTGCCCTGGGCGATGATCCTGCCATCGAAGAGCATGAACAGCTTATGCCCGGTGCTCATGGCTGCAGGGATATCGTGGCTGATGACCACGCAGGTGGCCTTGAACTCGGATTGAGTGCGGACGATCAGCTCGTTGATGGCCGCGGCCATGACCGGGTCCAGGCCGGAGGTGGGCTCATCGAAAAGGACGATTTTCGGATCCAGGGCCAGAGCTCGGGCCAGTCCAACCCGCTTGCGCATCCCACCGGAAAGCTCCGACGGGAGCTTGTGCCCCTTGTCCTTCAGGCCCACAGCGGCCAGCTTGTCCGTCACAATATCCAGGATTTCCCGACGGCTTTTACTGGTGTGCTCCAGAAGTGGAAACGCCACGTTATCCTCCACGTTCATGGAGTCGAACAAGGCTGATTCCTGGAAGAGCATGCCGAACTTGCGGCGGATAGGGGCCATCTTCCGTTCACTCATTCTGGCGATATCGTGGCCGTCGATGATCACCTCCCCCTGGTCCGGGCGCATCAGCCCTATGACGTGCTTGAGCAGGACGCTTTTACCGCCGCCGCTGCGTCCGATGATCACGCTGATGGAATCCTTGGGCACGGCCAGGTCCAGGCCGCGCAGGACGTGCTCCTTGCCGAAGCTTTTGTGCACTTGGCGCAGTTCGATGATTGGTTCAGCGGTCATATGTTGGTTCGTCGCCATGCATCTCGTCATCCTACATCATGAGGGCGGTGAGCACGTAGTCGAAGGTCAGAATCAATACGGAGGAGAGGACCACGGCCTGGGTGGTGGCCCGGCCCACGCCCTCGGCGCCACCTCTGGTGTAAAAACCTTTGTAGCATCCCACCAAAGTGAGAATCAAACCGAAGCAGGCCGCCTTGATCAACCCGTTGTAAATGTCGCTGAGTTCCACGAACTCGTAGATCTTGTTCATGAAGATCCCCCCGTGGATGCCCAGCATTTTGACCCCCACGAGATACCCGCCCAGCACGCCGATGAAGTCGGACAAGGCGGTGAGCAAGGGGAGCATGATCACCCCGGCCGCTATTCGCGGCAGGACCAGATACTGGACAGGATTGATGGCCATCACGGACAGGGCGTCCACCTGTTCCGTGACGCGCATCGTGCCGATCTCCGCGGCAATGGCCGAACCTGCCCTGCCTGTGACCATCAAGGCCGTGATCACTGGCCCAAGTTCTCGGGTCATGGACAGGGCCACCGTGGCCCCGACCAGGGTCTCGGCGGAAAACATCCGGAAGGCGTAGTAGGTTTGCAGGGCCAGGACCATGCCGGTGAACAGCGAGGTTAAGGCGACCACGAACACCGAGTTCACGCCGATGAACTCCATTTGCTTGAAAAACAACCGCCACCGCCAGGGCGGCCGGAACAGCCAGCCCAAGGCCTCCAGCAAGAGGAGCATTACTCGACCGGTTTCCCGTGAAATGTTCAGGGCGACGGTGCCGAGGGAGGAAAGGAGTTGGGTCATGGGGGGCTGGGGGCAGAATTCAGGAGTCAGAATTCAGAATTCAGAATTCAGGAATCAGGAGTCAGGATGCAGAATTCATAAGTCAGGGGCAGGGAGTCAAAAACTTGGAAAGACGGTGCTGATTCCATTCTGAATTCTGACTCCTGTCTTCTGAATACTGTTCTTCTCATTTTCTCCACCAGGAGGGGTCTGGACCGGTGAACCACCAATCCGTGTGGTCTGTGCGCAGGATGACCGCGGCCAATTCTTTGGCTGCGTCGGTACGCAGCCGCGGCACGGCGCAGTCGATCCATTTGGCGGCGTAAGGATTGCCCAGGTCCTGTTCCTGCTTTAGATTCAGAATCAGGTCAAGCTGATCCGCGTCATGTACCAGTCGGGCCTCGAGGGTCTGCTCGCTTTCCAGTTCGTGCCACCATTGGAGCACTTCGTCCAGGCCGGTCCCCTCAAGAGCGTGCTCCAGGGCCAACAGGGCGTTGCGAGTATTGTAGATCCGGTTGACGTAGTTGAAGTCGCCGATCCGGGTTTCGTGCAGGTCGTGAAACAGGGCCATGCCCATGGTTCGCCCCATGTCAGCCCCGGTCAGCGAGGCCAGGACATAGGCAATGACCGTGGTCCGAAAGGAGTGCTCGGCGACGTTCTCCCGGCCTGACCCCAAAAACTGGTATCCCGTGCGCGGCGTTTTGCGCAGCATGCCTACTTCGAACAGAAAATTGGCCAGCCGTTGGTTCCGAGTGCTGCCGGGAGGCAAGGCTTCGGAGCAAGCCGCATCCTGAGCGGGAAGATTTTCAAAATCAGAGGTGAAGCGCGTCATGGGCGGTTTTGAAGGGTGGTACCCGGATGTGCTTGATACGTTTTTCCATAGGGTTTAGCGGAGAGTTTTGCCGACTGTCCGTCCGAATCAGAAAAAAAGTATAATCGTCCAAGATTGGGGCGTTGGTCAAGTTCATTGCGACAATTGCTTGACGAAGACGGTTGCCAGTCCGAGAGATGGATTGTATGGCTGTTCAAAAAAACGGTGGTGAAAACATGACGCATGATTCGCAAAAAGGCCTGCATCCCTTGATCCGCGGTGCGATAATCGGCGGATCCATCGGCTTGATGGCAGTGTGGTTCGGGTACGACATGGGCCGGGCTTTTTTCCTTGGGGTTCTCTGTGGAGGCCTGGGGGCGTACACGGCTCAACGGATTCAGGAGAAACGACGCAAGAAGTGAACCGGTTGGCTATCTCTTGCTTATTTGTAACTCAGCACATTTTCACGACAAGACATGGAGTGTTCGGGCTTGTCTCGATTTTTCAGCCTCGCAACTCCTTCGTCGGCTTCGTAGCATCGAACCATTGCCCGAATAAACACCAGTTGGCACTTCAGACGTCCGGCAATGGTTCGATGAGAACGAATCCTGGTTCAGTCAGACAGGCGAGGCTGAAAAATCGAGACAAGCCCGAACGCAGGTGAGGAGTTACGCTTATTTTAGAACGGGGAGGATCGTCATGTCCAAGAGAAATGTCGAAATGAACATTTTTCAGGCCTTGCTGGAGCGGCGCAGCGTGCGCAAATTCACGGACCAGCCCGTGGATGTCGAGGATTTGCGGCGGATTCTGGAGGCCGGACGCTGGGCGCCCAGCGGGAAGAACAACCAGCCCTGGCGCTTTTTGGTCGTCCGGGCTGAGGATTCCAGGCAGACGGCGCTGGCCGGACTGACGAAATATGGCCATATCGTCCGCGACGCCCAGGCCTTGATTGTGGTTTTTCTCCACAAGCAGGCCATGTATCATGAAGGGAAGGACCACCAAGCCGCTGGGGCCTGTATTCAGAACATGCTCCTGGCCATTCACGGTCTGGGATTGGGCGGGGTCTGGCTGGGCGAGATCATCAGTCAGGAAGATCAAGTCATGGAGGCGCTCCAACTGGGCACCGAGGAGTACCGGCTGATGGCCGTGATTGCCCTGGGCCATCCGGCTCAGCCGTCCTCGCGGCTTGACGGCACCGGCGGCTCCTCGCGGCGTCCCTTGGAAGAACTTCTTCTGGAGGCTTTGTAGATGTCATCCGTACATACCTTTCCCCTGGGTCCCCTGCAGACCAACTGCTACCTCGTGACCAACGGCGATGAGGCCCTGGTTGTCGATCCGGGCGGGGCCCCGGACGCTGTTCTGAATTTCGCGGCGTCCAAGAATTTACAGATCCGGCTGATTCTGAACACGCATCTCCATTTCGACCATCTCTACGGCAACCAGGCGCTGCACTTGGCTACCAAAGCCCCTATTCGCGTTCCTGAAAAAGACGTCCCTTTGCTGGCCAGCGGAATAGGTGGCGGCAACTACATGGGGATGCCCAAGGTGGAGACCTTTACCTACGAGCCCATCAACGAGGGGGAGTTGTCCCTGATCGGGCTGGAATGCCGGGCATTGTCCACACCCGGACATAGCCCGGGCAGTCTGTCTTTTTATTTTCCGGAGCTGGGCGCGGTGTTCGTGGGCGATGTGCTTTTCGCCGGATCCATCGGACGGACGGACTTTTTCGGCGGCGATCTGGAGACGTTGCTTGGCGCGGTCCGCACCCGGCTGTTTCCCCTCCCCCCGGAGACAGTGGTTTATCCCGGCCACGGCCCGGCCACGACCATCCAAGAGGAACAGCGAACCAATCCGTTTTTTGAGGAGTAGCCTTCATGGCTGATGGAGAAAGGGAAATGGCTCCCCCCGCCGACTCCATGGAGGAGATCGCGCCCTATGCCGTTGGCGACTTCACCTCACCGGCCATTTTTTCATGTAGTCCGCGCAGTGGAGGCAACAGCGACAATGCAGCGGAGTTTTTTCGGGAGGGGGTGCGCCAGGGCGGAGGGCGCGGGCAGTTGTTTTATCTCAGGGACTACGCCGTTCATCCTTGTCTGGGCTGTATGCGCTGCGAACAGGATCCACGGGGAGAGTGCTTTCTGACCGCCCGGGATCAAAGTTCGCCCTTGTTCCAGGCTCTGCTGGTCGCACCGATGCTCTTCATCGCCGCGCCCATCTATTTCTATCACCTGCCGTCCCAGTTCAAGGCCTGGATCGACCGCAGCCAATCTTACTATCTGCGCTGGGATCGAGGAGACCCGTTGCTCAGGGGTTTGCCTCCGCGTCCGGCGGTGGTCAACCTGGTGGCCGGTCGGCGTGAGGGCGAACGATTGTTCGAAGGGGCGTTGCTGACGCTGAAGTATTTCCTCGCCACCTTCAATTTCACGATTCAGGAGCACCACGCCTATCGTGGAATTGATGCGTCCGAGGATTTACGCATGCATCCTCAAGCCGAAGAAGAGTTGGTCGCCGCGGGTCGGGAGGCATGGGCAAATTTGATCAAGCAAAATTTGGGCTGAATTCGTTTCGGCGTCTTTATATCCAATGTCGTGGACGCGCCGCGAACTTTTTTCGATCCGACTTTCCGGGGCTGGGACGACGGTGCCCGGTCTGCGGAGTCCTTGCTGTGTCGGATGATCACGGAATATCCGGAGCTCGCGACGATTCTATCGGATTTGGCGGTGCATGCGTCGCCTGCCGAGTCGACCTGCCGCAACGAACCGAGGGGTTTTGCCTTCGTTGCGGACTGATCGTTGGTGTTTCCTCGGACCCCACGACGTTGTGCCTGGATTGTCGCGTCGCTCCGCCGCCCTGGGAGGGCGTCTTCTTCTATGGGCCGTACGATGGTCGTCTCAAGGCTCTGGTGCTGCGTTTCAAGTTTCAAGCCCAGCTCGGGCTTGGCGAGGTATTGCATGGCCTGCTCCGCCGCTCGCTGGAATTTCGCGCCGCCCCTGCCCATGACCTGATCGTCCCTGTTCCGTTGCACCCTCGACGGCTGCGAGGACGCGGATTCAATCAAAGCCTGGAACTCGCTCGGGGTTTGGTCGGGAGGCAGTATGGACGCTTGGAGCCCCATGCCTTGGTCCGGGTGCGGGACACGCCGCCCCAACATACCCTGCCCAGGTCCGGACGCATGCGCAACCTGAGCGGAGCTTTTTTGGCCGCCCCTGATCGTGTTCAGGGGCGGTCCGTGCTGTTGGTGGACGACATTCTAACCACCGGTGCCACGGTCCGAGCCGCGGCCAAGGAGTTGAAGCGATGTGGAGCAACGTGCGTCAATTTGCTTGTTCTGGCCCGGGCCTGAGTCGTGCGAGGCCATGGAAACGTTTCTCTGTGTTTCTGGACGACCGCCATGACGTCCAGGGTGAGGAAAATCTTGTGAACGTTGAAAAAGCCCTTGACGATGTGAAAGTGTTTCGCATATGAGGACTGTTTCTGCATTTGGGAGGCCGATAATGAAATATGCAATCGTAGAGTCAGGCGGAAAACAATACCGCATGGAAGAGGGGACGAGCCTCAAGGTCGACAGGATCCACGCCGAACCCGGCGCGGAAGTCTTCCTGGACAAGGTTCTACTTGTCGGTGATGGTGATGAAGCCGCGGCCGGTCAGCCGTACGTGCCGGACGCCAAGGTGGCCTGTGAGGTCCTGGAACACGGACGGGATAAGAAGATTATCGTGTTTCGGTTCTGGCGACGCAAGGATTCCAGGAAAAAGCAGGGGCATCGTCAGGAATTCACCCGAATCAAGGTCAAATCCATTCAGGCCTAGCCAGGGAGGAACATCATGGCACATAAAAAGGCTGGAGGTAGCTCCAGAAACGGTCGTGACAGCGCCGGACAGCGCCGCGGCGTAAAGCGCTTCGGCGGTCAGCAGGTTTTGGCCGGCAATATCCTCGTCCGCCAGTTGGGGACCAAATTTCACCCCGGCAAAAACGTCGGCATGGGCCGGGATTACACCCTGTTCGCGTTGACCGACGGCGTGGTTCAGTTCGAGCGTTACACCCGGCAACGCAAGGTCAAAACCAGGATCAACATCGTTCCCGCGAGCTAGATCAAGTAGATACCTTCGGGCATCGTGACATTTTCGAGCATGATGCGGAAAGAGTATGAAAAGTGCGGACATCGTAGTCCGCACTTTTTTTTTCTCTCGCTGTAATTACTCAGTACACCCTGGGTAGAGCCCTATTCCGGCGCTGGATTCCTGCCTTCACGGGAATGACGTGTTTTCCAATGCCTTCTCCGAGTCAGTCATACCCGCGAAGGCGGGTATCCAGATCATTTTTTCTTGGATGAGCTGAGTAGTTACAGGACAATTTTGTTCTCACGCAACCATTTGAAAAATATGAGGCTGGTTGACCCTGTTTGGGACGGATCGATTGTCTGACTGAACCAGGAATCGTTCATCAAGGCGTTGCCCAGCGCAAAG
>SKYX01000438.1 GCA_007127655.1 Desulfonatronum sp. | reverse complement strand
TCCGCGGTGTCGCTAATGGAGTGATGCATCTTCTTGAACCCGCCCTCGTACAGCAGGTCCACGATCAGCTTCAGCTCGTGCATGCATTCGAAATAGGCCACTTCGGGTTGATACCCGGCCTCGATCAATGTTTCGTAGCCGGCCCGGATCAGGGCGCTGACCCCACCACAGAGCACGGCCTGTTCGCCAAAGAGATCCGTTTCGGTTTCTTCCTGGAAGGTGGTCTGCAAAACCCCGGAACGGGTTGAACCGACACCCCGGGCATAGGCCAGAGCCGTGGCCAGGGCTTGCCCCGTGGCGTCCTGATGCACGGCCACCAGGGCCGGTACGCCGCCTCCACGCTCGTACTCCCGACGCACCAGGTGCCCCGGTCCCTTGGGAGCGACCATGACCACGTCCACGTCTTTGGGGGGCAGGATCTGATTGAAATGGATGTTGAACCCGTGGGCGAAAACCAGGGTTTTTCCGGCCGTAAGGTTCGGCAGAACTTCCTCCTGATAGACCTTGGGCTGATACTGGTCCTGGACCAGAATCTGGATCACGTCAGCGGTCTTGGCCGCGTCCGCGGCGCTCATGGGCTCGAAGCCGTGCTCCTTGGCCAAGTGCCAGTTCTCTCCGCCGGGCCGCTGCCCGATGACCACGTTGCAGCCGGAATCCCGCAGATTCTGGGCATGGGCGTGGCCCTGGCTGCCATATCCGATGATGGCCACGGTTTTGCCGAGCAACGGCTCCAATGGGGCGTCCTGTTCGTAATATACGCGCATTCTTTCTCCTTTCCTGTTCATAATTCGTACCTGTGTCCCACGACAACAAAACGATCTCCGAAGCGACGGTCTCGAATTTGCGGATGATCTGAGCCGATTCTCAATGGTCTCTTGCCGAAAGATAGTATAATAAATCTGGGAACTATCCAGTACATCCTGGGTAGAGCCTCATTCCGACGCTGGATTCCCGCCTTCGCGGGAATGACCTGTTTTTCAATGCCGCCTCCAAGTCAGTCATACCCGCGAAGGCGAGTATCCAGGCCGCTTTTACTCGGATGAGCTAAGTAGTTACAAAATCAGTCCACCTGCATGCTCCGGCGCATGGCCACGGTGCCGGTGCGGGCGAACTCCTTGATGCCGAATCGCTGCAACAGGCTGACGATGGCTCTGATCTTACCCTGGTCTCCGGTGATTTCCAGGGTCAGGTCGTTGCCGCTGACGTCTACGACTTTGCATCGAAAAATGTCCGCGATCCGCAACACCTCGGCCCGGCGTTCGTCCTCGGCGTTGACCTTGATCAGCACCATTTCCCGTTCCACGGACTGCAAATGGGTCAAATCAACGACCTTGACCACGGTCACCAGCTTGCGCAACTGCTTGGTAATCTGCTCGATGATCTGTTCTTCGCCGGAGGTGGTGATGGTCATCAGGGACAGACCGTCCTCCAGCGTCGGAGCGACGTTCAGGGTTTCGATATTGAAGCCGCGGCCGCTGAACAGACCGACCACCCGGGACAGGACTCCGGGTTCATTTTCCACAAGTACGGACAGCACATGACGCATGGGGAGACCTCCTTTACACCAGCAGCATGTCGGTCAGCGCGGCGCCGGCCGGAACCATGGGATAAACGTTTTCCTCGGGTTCCACGACCACGTCCACGATGGCCGGTCCGGGGACCGCGAAGGCTTCCTTGAGCACTCGTTCCACATCCGCGGCCTTGGTCACCCGGAACCCGGCCGCGCCGTAGGCTTCGGCCAGTTTCACGAAGTCCGGATTGAGGTGCATGCAGGTGGCGCAGTAGTTCTTGGCGTAGAACAACTCCTGCCACTGTCGGACCATCCCCAGGTAGCCGTTGTTCAAAATCACGATCTTCACCGGGATGTTGTAGCTCACCGCGGTGGCCATTTCCTGGATGTTCATCTGGATTGAGCCGTCGCCGGCGATGTCGATCACCAGCTTGTCCGGGAACGCTACCTGGGCTCCGATGGCCGCGGGAAAGCCGTAGCCCATGGTCCCCAGTCCGCCGGAGGTCAGAAAGGTTCGAGGACGGTGGAACTTGGAAAATTGGGCCGCCCACATCTGGTTTTGTCCGACTTCCGTGGTGATGATTGCCTCGCCCTTGGTCAGTTCGTAGATCTTTTCCACCACGAATTGCGGCTTAATCGGTTCTTCGCTGAACGTGTACCGCAGGGGGTGGTCGCGTTGCCATTCGCCGACCTGCTCCAGCCAGGGCTGGTGCGCCTCGCTCCAGTCGGGCAGATCCGGGCAGATCTCCAATTCCTCACGAATCCCGCGCAGGGCAAGACGACAGTCGGCCACGATGGGCACGTCCACGTTGACGTTCTTGCGAATGGAGGTGGGGTCCACGTCGATATGCACCACTTGAGCCGACGGGGCGAAAGAACTGATTTTCCCGGTCACCCGATCGTCGAAGCGCGCCCCAACGGCCAAAAGGAGGTCCGTATGCCCCACGGCCATGTTCGCGGCGTAGGTCCCGTGCATGCCCAGCATGCCCAGCCAGAGCGGATCGTCGCCGGGAAACGCGCCCAGGCCCATCAACGTGGAGGTCACCGGGATGCGCAGGGTCTGGCATAGCCACGTCAGTTCCTCGCTGGCGTCTGAGGAAATCACCCCCCCCCCGGAATAAACCAGAGGCCGTCGACTTCGCCGCAGCAGTTCCGTGACCTTGCGCACCTGACGGCGGTTGGGCGCGAGATTGGGATTATAGCTGCGCATGGAGATGGATTCCGGATATTCGAAAACGGTCTTGGCCTGGAGCACGTCCTTGGGCAGATCCACCAGCACCGGTCCGGGTCTCCCGGTACGGGCGAGGTAGAAAGCCTGCTTGATGATCCAGGCCAGGTCCTTCACGTCCTTGACCAGATAGTTGTGCTTCACGCACGGTCTTGAGATGCCGACGATGTCCACTTCCTGGAAGGCGTCGTTGCCGATCAAGGGTGTGGGGACCTGGCCGGTAATGATCACGACGGGGATGGAGTCCATGTAGGCGGTGGCGATGCCGGTGACCGTATTGGTCGCGCCCGGACCACTGGTGACCAGGCAAACCCCGACCCGGCCCGTGGCCCTGGCGTACCCGTCCGCTGCATGAATGGCCCCCTGTTCGTGGCGAACCAAAAAATGCCGCAACGCGGGGTATTCCGGCAGGTGGTGGTAGATATCGATGACCGCGCCGCCTGGAAACCCGAAGATCGACTCCACGCCTTCCTGGAGCAGACACTCCAGAAGGACTTGCGCCCCCGTCCGTTCCATGATTACGCCTCCGCTTTTCGATGCTTGTCCAGGATGACCTGGATTTTCGTCTTGCCGGCCAATTTCGTCTTTTTCAAAAGCTTCAGTTCAGCATCCTCCGACGGTGAAAGATAGGGCTTGCCCTCGAACCTAGCCAGCTGTTTCTCATATTCCTGGTGATCGTTCCACAGTTCGGCGAGTTCCGGGTTTTCCGGCACCAGTCGGGTAATGAGTTCCATTTCATGCTGTTCCATGGGCATTACTCCTTGGTTGTTCGTACATGTTGCTACATGCCCGCTGGAGCCAAGCGCTCCCAGTCGGGTTCCTGTTCCGCGACAATGCGCAACGTTTTTTTCCTGCCGGTGGTCCCGGCGACCAACGCCACCTGCTTCCGACGCAGCCCCAACTGTCCGGCGACATATGCGGTCAGGGCAGTATTGGCCTTGTTGTCCACCGCCGGAGCGGCAATTCGTAGCTTCAGCCGACCGTCGACGATCCCGGATACCTGATCCCGCTTGGCTCCGGGCTGCACCCAGACGGGCAGCAACCATCCCTGCCCGTCGCCGCGAAGAATCCTATCCACGGCCTTGGTCACGGCGGCTAGAATCCAGCGGCGAACTGATACAGGGACTGTACCAGAAAAATTTGCAAAAACTTGATCCCCAACAGCACCGCGATGGGTGAGAGGTCCAGTCCGCCGACCATGACGAACGGTATCACACTCCTGATCTTGTGAAAGACCGGTTCGGTGAGCGAGCGCAGAGCGCGGACGATTGGATTGTATGGATCAGGGTTGATCCAGGACATCAGGGCGGAAATGATCACGATCCAGAAATAGACGGTCAGGACCGAGTTCAGGACGAACGCCACTGCGAAGATAAAGTTGGCCGTGAGACCCATTCAACCTCCTTGAGGTTCTGGCTTGTTTCAATTGACTCAGCCGCGCTTAAGCAGCCACCGGCTGAGCATGTCGAAGTTCGGAATCAGGATGTCGCCACGCAACCGTTCGTTCTTGTAGGCCCAAAAGCGGACACTGGCCGAAGCCGCGGTCTGTTCATCCACCGCGGAATCGCCGATGAAGGCGATTTCCGAACGACGCAGCCCCCACTTGCCGAGAATCTTGTTCAATCCCTCCGGGTGCGGCTTGGGGAACGTCACCGTTGCCGCCGTCTCCACGGGATGAAAGAAGCCGGCCAGGTGATAATGATCCAAAATCGCCCCCATGGTGTCGGTCCGGTTGGTGCAGATGGCCAAGCGCAACCCCTTGGAGCGGGCCGTCCGCAGAAACCGCTCCAGACCCGGCTCCAACTGGAGATAGGGCATCAGGTCCGTGTACCGGATCTTCTTTTTGACGGCTTCCAGTTCGTTCCAGCGGTCGGCCGGAATGATCCGACGCAGGGACTCATGAACCGAATGGCTATGCACGAAAGATGCCTCCTCGGAATTCATGGCCGGCAGCCCCACTCCGCGACGCAGCGAATTGTAGAACACGGTATTGGCCTGGAAGGAGTCCAGGATCACCCCGTCGCAGTCCAGGACGATGCCCTTGAGCCGAGGGTCGGCGACATGGCTTGGACCGGTCCTCATTTCGGATTTGCTCCTGGGTTTGACCCTGAAAGTTCTTGGGTTCCGGAAACACCAGGGCCAACACAGATCAAAAAGTGTTCCCACTCCAGCCAGGGTTTATCCGTCGGACAGCGTTGCGAGCCGACCAGCTTCCAGCCGGGCGCGCGAACGATCCTGGCCGCCCCGGCTTGCACGCTGGAGAGCAAATCTCCGAGATCTCCCGATTCGCTCACGGGAAGATCGGAGGGGGAGCAACCTGGTGCGTCGACTAGGTTTTCAATGATCTCCGGGTGCGACGTCATCAGCAGTGTCTCTTGCGGAACGAAAAACAGCATGGCCTCCAGCACCAACCGCCAGGACAGGATCAACTCCCGATCCTCGGGAACCAATGAGAAGCGCTCTCCGGAAAGAACCTTGATCTCGTCCGTGTCGTCCACACCCAACACCGCGTCCAAATCCCGTAACCCGGCCTGAATATGTCGACCCAAACTCCGAAGCTCCAGTGTCTGTTCTTCCACCTGCCAAGCCAGCAGCAAAAGCTGCTGACACCGCACCGCCGGGTCGTCTCGACGCCCCGCCCCTCCGGTCAATTCGGATTGAATGGAAAGGGCCGATCCGGCATAAAAATCATTGCCGGCCAGGGCATTGACGTTCAGTGCGCCCCGGCTTCCACCATGTTCCCGGACGAACGCGGCGGACTCGCGCAGAAACGCCGAAGCCATGGCCTCGGAAAGCGGTGCGTCGGCCGGGCGCCATCCGCCCGGAATACCTACAGGGAGACTCGCTGGGCCGACACCGGGGTCGAAAAAACGCGCATCGACCGGGAGCGTACCCGGCTCCATTTCAGGGTGGAGCCACGGAACGGCGAGCAGCAACGGCTGAATGGTTTCGTGGGGCTGATCGGATTGAGTCGACGGCGCGGCGACGCCGGGGGCGTGATCAAGAGGCTCGGGCGAACCCTCTTGGATGTGGGGCATGTTCAAACGGACTCCGGTTGTTCGGACGATCTGGCGGGACGCGTCGCGTAACTCGGACACGAACCGGTGCAATGCGGCATCTCCCGCATACATAAATGTCCATGCAAAAAGATGCAATCCAAATCCGCGTTCGTCCCTGCCGGCCGGTGCGTGTAACAAAGCAGGCCCGGTTGGAACCGCCAAGCGACGACCTGCGCGAGCAACCCGTCAGCGTCCGCCATGGACAAGGCCAAATGGTCGGCCTGCTCCACGACCCGGTCATGGGCGTCTTCCCAGATGGAAACCACCCGGCATTGCATCCGGTCGGAACCCAGGGGATGCCAAGCCCAGGCCTTGAGGCAGCGGTCCCGGACGGAGAAGCGGCACGACCGAGCCGGAAAGTGAAGAATCTTAGGGGATGCTGGCGACATGACGGACCAAATACAAGCCAAAAGACCAAGCCAAACCCAAACCCAGGCCAGACTCATGTCGGGCGCGATCTGGCATTTTTGCAAGGAAAGAGTTCAAATTACCACAACGCGCTCGGATGGCCAAGCATGTTTTTCCCGGTCGGAATCATTGACCTCTCGGCCAAGGCGGAGTAGGGATCACCCATGTTTCTCAAGGAGGAAATCGCATGTTTGGAATAGGCATGACAGAACTCATTGTGGTGCTGGTGATCATCTTGATCATCTTTGGAGCCAATAAGCTCCCGGAAATCGGCTCCGGCATGGGCCGGGCCATCAAGAATTTCAAGAAGGCGACCACCGAGCCAGAGGAAATCGAGGTCTCGGCGAAGCAAAAGGAGACGACGGAATCCAAGGAAACCGCAAAAGAATCCTAGTTTATCCAAAGAGTTACCATTGACTCCGGCCGATCACCCTGAAATCAAAACTCCCGGGCAATCCTCCTCAGAAGTCGGGGGATTGCCCGTTTTTTTTCGCGAACCCTCGATTACCAACTCGCTTCCCCGACATAACCCGAAACCGAAATATTTCTCAAAGCCGCACCCATGAAGACACGCCCCGCGACAAAAGAGCAAACCCTGGCCGCGACCCCCCGTGAAACGCCCGGCGCCCTGAGCGAAGCAACCCAAAGCAAGGCCCTGGCCGTGGCCGGGTGGCTGGAAGAAAAAAAGGCCCGGGACATCTCCGTCCTGGACGTCACCCCGTTTTCCGCCGTGGCCGACGTGATGGTCATCTGTTCTGCGCAAGGCGCCCGACACGCCCAAGCCCTGGCGGACTGGCTCCTGGAGTGTTATGCTGAGCAGGGCATCGGCTATCTGGGAATGGAAGGCTACACTGAGGGACGATGGATTCTCGTGGACGGCAACGACGTTCTGGTGCACATCTTTCAGGAAGAGAGCCGGGAATTCTACAACCTGGACGGCCTCTGGTCCCGGGCCCGTTCCCTGCTCGACGCCCCGAACCCTGAACCGCCCGCGGACAAGCCATGAACGCCAGACAAAAAGCCCTGTTGCCGGTCAAGCCGGCGCGCATGGAAATCATTTATCTCTATCCGTGCCCGTTTTGCGAACGCGAACTGCCTCTGTCCTCCCCTACCCAGGCATCTCTGGCGCAATGCGACATATGCAAAAATCAATTTCCCATCGTTCCCGTGGACGAACGGATGACTCGCTTCCTGAAACTGGTCAACGCGGACGGCAAGGCCGCCATTGACCAGGACTATCTCTAATCATCGCCCCATTCCCCGAACCGCCTCCCATCGGCTCACCGGATCGCCATGATTCACGACCATGTTCTCTCACTCATCGGCAAAACCCCGCTGGTGGCCTTGCGCAAGCTGAACCCCTTTCCCGGGATCCCGATTGCGGCCAAGCTGGAAGAGCTCAACCCCGGGGGGTCCATCAAGGACCGGGTGGCCCTGGCCATGATCGAACAGGCTGAAGCCTCCGGCGTCCTGACCCCGGACAAAATGATCATCGAGGCCACCTCCGGCAATACCGGCATCGGCCTGGCCATGGTCTGCGCGGTCAAGGGATACAAGCTCATGCTGCTCATGCCCGAGTCCGCCTCCGAGGAACGCAGACGGATCATGCTGGCCTACGGGGCGACCATCCACCTTACTCCCGGACACCTGAGCACGGACGGGGCCATTGAGGTAGCCTACCGACTCCACCGCGAGGAACCGGAACGCTACGTGCTCATGGACCAGTTCAACAATCCGGCCAGCATCGCAGCCCA
This sequence comes from Desulfonatronum sp., assembly GCA_007127655.1. Taxonomy (GTDB): domain Bacteria; phylum Desulfobacterota; class Desulfovibrionia; order Desulfovibrionales; family Desulfonatronaceae; genus Desulfonatronum. The sequence goes on along the minus strand of SKYX01000438.1, from coordinate 982 downwards.
CTACAGGACCACGGCCCAGGAAATCTGGGACCAGACCGAGGGCCGGGTGACCCACGTGGTGGCCACCCTGGGCACGTCGGGGACCGTGATGGGATTGACCAAACGGCTGAAGGAACTCAACCCGGAAATCACGGTCGTGGCCGTGGAGCCCTTTGCCGGACACAAAATCCAGGGCCTGAAAAACATGCAGGAGTCCTATCCGCCGGGCATCTACGACAAGCACGCTCCGGACCGGATTCTGAACGTGGAGGACGAGACCGCCTTTGACCTGTGCCGCAAGCTGGCCAATCAGGAAGGAATCTTCGCGGGCATGAGTTCCGGGGCCGCGCTCAGCGGAGCGCTCCAACTAGCTCGCGAACTGGACCAGCAGGCCGCGAAGCATCCGTCGGACCCGCCCCCCCTGGTGGTGGTCATCTTTCCGGACAGCGGCATCCGCTACCTGAGCACCCCGCTTTTCGCCCCGCCCCAGGAGCAGGGCGTTCAGGTCCGGGATCTGCGCGAACGCGCGCTGACGGCGTTACGGCCCGGCAAGTCCGCCATGCGCCTGTTCACCCCCGGCCCCAGCCTGGACGACATCACCGGATTTGGAGCATGGCGCCGCATCGTTTTGCTGGACGTGGCGGCCAGGTATCTCAATCAGAAGGACGCCAAAGCCAATGACCGAGCCGAAGTGCTGGTGGGCGTGGCCGATCTGGACGACCGGGCCGTGGCCGCTGCCCGGGCCGGAGGCATGAGCCTGGAGGTGTCTGGAAAGCAAGCCCTTTCCACGATTCGGGAGCTTGCCGCGCGCCTGGGCGTGTCCTCCCAGGTCCGTTTCGTCTCCGCGGGTCAGTGCGCCCCGGTACTGCTCCAGGCCTGCCGCAAGCTGCTCAGCAAGGGGCTCGGGTACGAGAAGCTGCGCTCGGTCTACTTCGACGTGCGCCGGGACAAGCACTACGGGGATCTGCTCGGGGTGGACCCGGAAAAACTGCGCTCCGGCTCC
>SKYX01000120.1 GCA_007127655.1 Desulfonatronum sp. | reverse complement strand
GCCCCCTGTTCGCGTACCGCGTCCAGGAGCAGGCCGAACTTGATCCGGGCGTTGCACCAAGCGCAGGGATTGGGCGTGCGGCCCTCCAGGTAGCTCTGGATATAAGGCGCGACCACCAGTTCCTCAAACCGGGAGCGCAGGTCCACGACGTGGAGCGGGACATCCAGGGCGTGGCAGTTCTCCCGCAGGCCATCCAGGACCTCGGGCGGGGTCGCATCGGCCAACTGGGCGTGGACCGCGACAAGGTCGCGCTCCTGCCGCCGGAGCAGGGCCAGGGCCATCAGGCTGTCCCGACCTCCGCTGACCGCAACGGCGATGGTCACGGGGCCTGTTGGGCGATCCCGGCGGGCAAAGGCAGCCGAGGCAGGCGGCTTTCCAGGACATGGCCGACCTGGAGCAGCAGGTCTTCCCGGAAGGCCGGTCCCAGGATCTGCAACCCTACCGGCAGGCCGCTTCGCTCGCCCAAGCCCACGGGCAGGCTCAGGCCGGGCAGGCCGGCCAGGTTGAGGGAGATGGTGAAGATGTCGGTCAGGTACATCTGCAACGGGTCCGCGGTCTTCTCGCCCATGCCGAAGGCCGTGGTGGGCGTGACCGGGCCGCAGATCACGTCGCAGTGTTCAAAGGCTTCCAGGAAGTCCTGCTGGATCAGGCGGCGGGTTTGGGCGGCCTTTTTGTAATAGGCATCGTAGTAGCCCGAGGACAGCACGTAGGTGCCGAGCATGATGCGACGCTGGACTTCTTCACCAAAGCCCTTGCTACGGGAATTGCGGTACATCTCGATCAGGTCGCGGGCGTCCTTGTCCCTATACCCGTAGCGCACCCCGTCGAACCGAGCCAGGTTGGAGCTGGCTTCGGCCGAGGCCACGATGTAGTAGGCGGCCACGGCGTAGGAAGTGTGTGGCAAAGCGACCGGCACGCAGGTTGCGCCCAGTTCCTCGGCCAGGGTCATGGCCTGCTTGCAGCGCTGGGCAACGTCCGGCTCCAGGCCGTCCTCGCCCCAGAACTCTTCGGGCATGCCGATGCGCAGGCCGGAGAGATCGGTACGATCGGCAAGCAGGGCCGGATAGTCCGGCACGGGCCGGTCCGCGCAGGTGGAGTCCTTGGGATCATGGCCGGCGATGACCCGCAGGAGCAGGGCAGCATCCTCCACGGTCAGGGTCATGGGGCCGATCTGGTCCAAAGAGGAGGCGTAGGCTACAAGACCATAGCGGGAGACCCGACCGTAGCTGGGCTTGAGCCCGACCACGCCGCAAAAGGCCGCGGGCTGGCGGATGGAGCCCCCGGTGTCCGTTCCCAGGGCCGCAAAGCCCATCCGAGCAGCCACGGCCGCGGCGGAACCGCCGCTGGAACCGCCGGGGACGGCGTCCAGCTTCCAGGGGTTGGCTGTGGGGTGGAAGGCGGAGTTTTCCGTGGACGAGCCCATGGCGAACTCGTCCATGTTCAGCTTGCCCAGAATCACGGCCCCGGCCTCACGCAGCCGGGTCACGACTTCGGCGTCGAAGCAGGGCGTGAAGTCGGCCAGCATCCGCGAACCACAGGTGGTCCGCATGCCGCGAGTGGTCAGCACGTCCTTGAGGGCCAGAGGTACGCCCCACAAGGGCTTGGTCGCCAGGGTATCCGGCTTTGGGCCGACGCGGTCCATTTCCCGGGCCTGACTCAAGGCCTGCTCGTCGGAGCGGGTGATGAAAGCGTGAATGGAAGGCTCAAGGGCGTCCATCCGGTCCAGACAGGACCGAACCACGTCCTCGACCCGGAGCTCACCATCTGCCAATCGCCGACGAATCTCGGCCATGGTGTGGAAACAAAGTTCTGACATTCTCTGTCCTTCAGTGAGTATTATGATTTGTCGCGAACGTGAAGCGGTTGGGTTGCAAAATCAACCGACGATCCGGGGGACGATGAAGTAGCTGCCGTCGGTTTCCGGGGCGTTGCCCAGGAGTTCCTCCCGACTGTATTCCATGCGGACGTTGTCGTCCCGGAACACTGTTTCGTGGGTCACCGGTGAATACAGTGGCTCCACCCCAGAGGTGTCCAGTTCGTTGAGCTTCCGCATATAGTCGAGAATATCATTAAATTGAACCGCGAACTGTTCCGCCTTCTCCGGCTCCAGGTTCAGTCTGGCCAACCCGGCCACTTTGGCCACTTCATCAACACTGATGCTCATGCATTCTCCTTGTCCGTACTGCTTTAACTCTATTCGTGGTTTCATCCAGAGGAACATGCCCTTGATTTCGCACAGCATCGCACGGCCTTCAACGCGCGAATCGCTCCCTGACCCGGTCTAACTGGTTGCGCAAGGCCATGGGATCAATGAGGTTCACCCCCTCGCTCGTGGGTTGGAAGAGGAAGAGATCTTGGCGGGCGTGGCCCTGGTCGTTCCAGGAAAGGGGGGCCATGCTCCAGTCGAAGTCCGTGACGGCGGCGAGGTGGGCGTTCAGGTGGTCTGGGGAGCTGGCTTGGGCCGCTTGGCTGATGCGAGCGGCGAAGCGGGCGAAGTCGTATCCCAGGGCCATCCAGAAATCCGGGGCTTGGCCGAAGACGTGCTCGATTTCGGTCAAGGAACGGGCCGCGGGCGCGGGGTTGTCCGGCCACCAGGCGCCGGGCATCGCGGCCAGGCGGAAGTATTGCAGTTCCGTGTGCCGGGGCCGCTGCATCCAGGACTGGCTCCAGATTTCCGGGCCCAGGATCAGCAGGCGCGGCTCGTCGTAGTAGAAGAACTGGGGCAGGAGCACTTCGGCGTCGCTCAGGCTGTCCGGAATGAACACGGCCTGGAACGGCGGCCTCGGTAGGACGACCTGGTCCTGGCGACCTCGGCGTTGCTGGCTGGGGATGCCCAACAGGGAAGCCACGGCCTCACCCCATTCCTCGTGCTGGCCGGGCTGGTAGCTTTGGTGGCCGGTGATCTGGCCGCCCAGACGGGTCACTTCCCGGGTGAACAATTTCCCCATGTGCTCGCCGAAGCGGTCTTGAGGAAAGAGCACGGCGAGACCGGCGAGGCCCATTTGCCGCAGTGCCAGGTCGGCCAGGACGTGGACCTGGTCTTGCGGGCCGGCAAAGAATCGCCAAGCCTGTCGGCCCTCTTCGGCCTCGCCCATGGTGGGCATAAAGGTGAAAAAGCGGCGCTGGGACGAAAGGTTCGCTCCGTGCAGTCGGTCCCAGACGTCGCGCTGGATCGGGCCGCCGATGGTCCGGCATTCCGGATCCATGCCCGCCACGGTTTCCAGAAAGTCCGAGGCTTGAGAATTGGCGACCTCCAGGCGCATCGGATAACCGCTTTTCTCGAGTGCGTCGCGCCCGGCCTCGGCCCCTCGAACCACTTTCCAGCCAAATTCAGCCAGGGGGCCGTCCAAGGGCAGAACGAGGCCGACGCAGAACCCGGGCGTTCCGAAGTGCTCTTGCAAATCGTCGAGATCCTCGGCATAGGGCCGGGGGTCGGCCCACTGGCCCTGTTGCAGCAGACGCTGCAGACTCGCCCAGGTCTCCGGCCACTCGCCTGGACGCTGCTGGGCCTCGCGGCGGCGCTGTTCCCAGGCGAACACGGCGTTGGGAAAGGCGGCCACCTCCACGGGCGGGACTCGCTCCATGATCCGCTGGAGCGGCGCATCAGGGATTTCCCTGACTATTTGGGTTGCGACCCGCTCCAGTTCGGCCTTGGCCTGGGCGTCCGGGGCCGTGGCATACAGGTCGGCGAAGAGTGAGAGCAAGGGGTCGTAGTCCCGGCGCTGGCGATACAACTCCGAGAGCCGAACCCCGGCGGAGGAGCGCAGGGACCACGGAGATTCCGGCTGACGCAGAATCTGAAGCAGATAGGCTTCGGCCTGCTCCTCTTTCTCCTGGCCCAACAGGGCCAGAATCCGGTACTCGTGCCAGAACCACTCCATGCGCAGTTTCGGGTCCAGCAGGGCCCAGCGGATCAGAGCGTCCTGGGCCCGGACGTAGTCCCGGGTCTGCAGGGAGCTGATGGAGAGCCGCTCCCAGGCTTGGTTCAGTCGGATCTGGTCCAGAGGTTCGGAAACCAGGACGTCGTAAAGTTGCTGACTGCGCTGGTAATCCCTGGCCTGCCACGCCGCATCGGCCTGCAGGAGCAGCCCTTGGACGGTTTCTTCCGTGGACGGTGGAGGGATGGGAGGCAGACGTTTTTTCTCGACGCAGCCGCCGGCAAAAAAGAGCAGGACGGGCAGGAGAAGGGTCAGTATTCCGCGAAAAGCAAGTTGGTGAGCCATGCAACCGCCTTGAAATGGAGACTCCGGGGTATCGTGGAAAGAGTGGACGAGAGGGGAAAGCGCGCCTCGCGCAAAAAAAAGCCTGACCCGCGTTTAGGCGGGGCAGGCTTGGGGTATAGGGATTGGGCGAACAGCCTGTCAAGGTGACGAGAAATCGTTGCGTGACGTGGTCTCTACTTGACCTCGGTGTAGTCCGCGTCCACAACGTCATCGTCCTTTTTCGGACCACCCTGCTGGCCGCCCGCCTGATCGCCGGACTGGGCACCAGCCTGCGGCCCGGCTTGGCCTCCCTGTTCCTGGCCGCTCTTCTGGGCGTAGAGCTGTTCGGCCAGCTTATGCGAAGCCTGGGCCAACTCCTCGGACGCTCGGCGGATTTCAGCCTCGTCGTCGCCTTCCATGAGCTTCTTCAGGCTTTCGATCTTGGTTTCGATTTCGCCGCGCAGCACGGAATCCAACTTGTCGCCCAGGTCGTTGATGGATTTTTCCGTGGCGTAAATCAGGGAGTCGGCGTGGTTGCGGGCTTCGATGAGCTGCTGTTTCTTCTTGTCTTCGTCCGCGTGGGTTTCAGCGTCCTTGACCAGGTTCTGGATTTCGTCCTCGGACAGGCCACTGGAAGCGGTGATCCGGATGGACTGCTCCTTGCCCGTGCCCAGATCCTTGGCCGAGACGTTGACGATGCCGTTGGCGTCGATGTCAAAGGCCACCTCCACCTGGGGCATGCCCCGGGGGGCGGGAGGGATGCCGGTCAACTCGAAGCGGCCCAGGGTCTTGTTGTCCGAGGCCATGGGCCGTTCGCCCTGGAGCACGTGGATGGAGACCGAGGGTTGGTTGTCCGCGGCAGTGGTGAAGACCTGGCTTTTGCGGGTCGGGATGGTGGTGTTGCGCTCGATCAGCTTGGTGCAGACCCCGCCCAGGGTTTCGATGCCCAGGGACAGCGGGGTGACGTCCAGCAGCAATACGTCCTTGACGTCCCCGGCCAGGATGCCGCCCTGAATGGCTGCGCCCATGGCCACAACCTCGTCCGGGTTCACGCCCTTGTGCGGCTCGCGGCCGAAGAAATCCTGAACCTTTTTCTGCACCAGGGGCATGCGGGTCATGCCGCCGACCAGGATCACTTCGTCGATGTCTGATGTCTTCAATCCGGCGTCGGCCAGGGCCTTTTTGCAGGGGTCAATGGTCCGGTTCACCAGGTCTTCCACCAACTTGTCCAGCTTGGCCCGGGAGAGCTTGATCAGCAGGTGCTTGGGGCCGTTCTGGTCAGCGGTGATGAAGGGCAGGTTGATTTCCGTCTCCATGGAGGTGGAGAGTTCCTTCTTGGCCTTTTCCCCGGCTTCCTTGAGCCGCTGCAGGGCCATGCGGTCCTTGGACAGGTCGATGCCGTTGTCCCGCTTGAATTCGCTGACGAGGTAATCGATGACACGGTGGTCGAAGTCCTCGCCGCCCAGGAAGGTGTCGCCGTTGGTGGCCCGGACTTCAACAACGTTGTCCCCGACTTCCAGGATGGAAATGTCGAAGGTTCCACCGCCCAGGTCGAACACGGCCACCTTTTCGTTCTTTTTCTTGTCAAAGCCGTAAGCCAGGGAGGCCGCGGTGGGCTCGTTGATGATCCGTTTGACTTCCAGCCCGGCGATCCTCCCGGCGTCCTTGGTGGCTTGGCGTTGGCTGTCGTTGAAGTAGGCCGGAACGGTGATCACGGCGTCGGTCACGGTTTCGCCCAGATAGGCTTCCGCGTCGGATTTCAGCTTCTGCAGGATCATCGCGGAAATTTCCGGGGCGCTGTACTTCTTGCCGTTGATATCCACGTAGGAGTCGCCGTTGCTTCCCTCGACGATCTTGTACGGGCAACTGTCCTTCCAGGACGTGATTTCCTTGGCGTCAAAGCGCCGACCCATCAGTCGCTTAATGGCGAAAACAGTTTTTTCCGGATTGGTGACGGATTGACGCTTGGCAATCTCACCGACCAGCCGTTCCTTGTCGGTGAAGGCCACGATGGACGGAGTGGTTCGCCCGCCTTCGGGGTTGGTGATGCACTTGGGCTCCTTGCCCTCCATCACATAGACGCAGCTATTGGTCGTCCCTAGGTCGATACCGATGATTTTTCCCATGTTTTTGATTCCTCCTGAACGTAATGGATATTTTCGATCAAGGTAAGGTTGATTGTCCGCTTGTAAAGGGGCGGATGAAAATAATTATGCGGCGCATTCCATGCTGACCAGCACTTTGGCCGGACGCAGCAGCCGCCCTTTGAGTCGATAGCCCTTTTGGATCACTTGGCAGATCTTGCCGGCATCGAAGTCCGGATGCGGTTGCTGAGCCAGGGCTTCGTGCCAGTTGGGATCGAAGTCCTCCCCGGCCTGGCCCAGGGGCTCCAGTTCATGCCGACCGAGAATGTCCAGAAACAGCTTGCGGGTCATTTCCACGCCGTTGAGCAATTCCTTGCCCGTGCCGGTCTTGCCGCCGTGTTCCAGGGCCAGGTCCAGGTTGTCCAGCACCGGAAGCAGGTTCTCCAGCACGGATTCCGTGGCGAATTTGCAAAAATCGTCTTTATCCCGCTGTAAGCGTTTCTTCAGATTTTCAGTGTCCGCGGCCATGCGCAGCTTTTCATCCTGAACCTGGGCTAAAAGGCGGCAGTTGGGACAGATTTTTTCCTCGCACAGCCGGGTCAACCGTTCCTCGTCGATCATCTCCAATGTTTCGTTTTCCCCAGGCTCATTCGTGACATCCTCAACATCAATGTTTACGCCCACGGTAATGTCCGTCTTGTTTGCCGCCTCGGCGTAGGGATTATTTTTCTGGGACATGCGTTCCTCCTTGCGAATCTGCCCATCATTATTAAAAGCGATTTCTCAAGAGCTGGCTGATCACCTGGGCCGTGAACTCCACCAGCGGGACGACCTTGGCGTAATCCATGCGGATCGGGCCAATGACGCCCACCACTCCCAGGGGATCGTCCTGCCCCAGGTAGGGCGATGAAATCAAGGTGAATTCCTGTAACCCCTCCTGGTCATCTTCACGCCCGAAAATAATGGATATGCCTTCGGGCTTGGATACCTTGTCCAGCAGTTCCAGCAGACAGGTCCGCTCCTCCAGCATGCGCAGCAGTTCTTGGATTTTGGCCGGGTTGGCGAACTCCGGATGGGTGAAGAAGTTGACCGTGCCCTCGACGTACACCTCGCGCTCGCCGCCCCCGTTGAACACCTGCTGGGCCAGAACCAGGGCCTGTTGGCTGATGGCCTGGTATTCGCGCTGGACCGCGTCCATTTCCTGGAGCAGCTTGGCCCGAACCTGGTCCAGTGTCCGGCCCTGAAACAGTTGATTCAGGTAATTGCTGTAGGTGACCAGATCGTCCGTGCCCAATTCCGGCTCCACGGAGACGATCTTGTTGCGGACGATGCCGCCCTCCACCACCAGGATGGACATGGCCAAGCCGGGCTTGAGCAGGATGAAGTCGATGTGCTTGAAGCCGATGTTCGAGGCCTTGGGCGCCAGGACCATGCTTACCTGGCGGGTATAGGCCGACAGGAGCCGGGAGGCGTTGCGCAGCAGTTCAGAGACGTCCAGCCGGGAGTCGCCCATGTTCTCGGTAAGCTGGTTCCGTTGCTCCGGGGAGAGCGGATGGTACTTCAGCAAGGTGTCCACGTAAAAGCGGAAGCCTTGCGCCGAGGGAATGCGTCCGGCTGAGGTATGAGGCTGCTCCAGGTAGCCCTTTTCCGTCAGGTCGGCCATGATATTGCGGATGCTGGCCGGGCTGAGGTTCAGGTTGGACTTCTTGGCGATGGTCCGGGAACCCACGGGCGCGGCCGTCTGGATGTAATCCTCGATGAGCGTCGTTAAGACGCCGATTTCACGTGGCTGGAGTTCCATGGTGGTATCCTGTTTAGCACTCGATGCGAGAGAGTGCTAGTCCCAATAAATATGCCGGAAGATTCTGTCAAGGAAGGAAGGGATGGATTCCCGGGCAATTTTGTTCTCGAACCATGAGCGCTCTGGATCGAAATCGTGGCCGAAATCGAGCGTCATGTCCAAGCAGACGACGTAATCAGTGAGTAATGCACAGTAGTTTCGATTCCGATTTCGATTTCGATTTCGATCACGATTTCGATATCGAAGTAGATGGCCCCGTGCGGGCGCTTTGCTGCTGAAAGTCAGCAGACGTGGCGGAACACGTATTCCCGCAGCCCGTGCAGCCAGGGCCTGGGTTTGACTCCGGTGAGGGCGGTGAAGGATTCGGTATTCAGCACGGAGTAGGCTGGACGGCGGGCTTTTTGCGGATACTGGTCCGAGGTGATGGGGTGAACGTCGCATTGCAGGCCCATGGCCTGAACCGCGGCCGCGGCCAGCTCGCACCAGGATGCGCACCCGGTGTTCACGAGGTGGAAGGTTCCGACACACCCGGCCCTGAGCAGTTCCACGGAGTGCTCGGCCAGGTCCGGTGTGTAGGTCGGGGAGCCGATTTGGTCGTGGACCACGTTCAATGAGGAACGCTGAGAGGCCAGTGAGAGAATTTTGGCCACGAAGTTGGCCCGTCCAGGACCGAAGAGCCAGGCCGTGCGCACGATACTCAATTTGTCCAAGGCCAGTTCCCGCAGCGCATTCTCCCCGGCCAGCTTGGTCTTGCCGTAGACGCACAAAGGATTGACGGTGTCCTCCGGCCGGTACGGCTCGCAGCTTTGGCCGTCGAAGACGAAGTCCGTGCTGTAATGCACCAGATGGATGCCGCGCTGCTTGGCCAAGCGGCCGAGTTTGGCGGG
>SKYX01000056.1 GCA_007127655.1 Desulfonatronum sp. | reverse complement strand
GGAGAGGGTGAAGGGTGAAGGGTGAAGGGTGAAGGGTGAAGGGTGAAGGGTGAAGGCAATCCAAAATGAATGCCCATGTCAACCTTGATCCCGCCTCTGACTCCTGACTCCTAACTCCTGATTCCTGACTTCGAACTCCTGATTCCTGACTTTTGATTTCAGACTTCTGACCTCTTCCTTCTTCTAACCTTCTCGGAGAACCATAATGTCCACAAACCATTTGACCGATAAAATCAATCAAGCTCTGGCCCAGGGCCGCAAGGCCGTGATGCCTTACCTTCCCGCCGGATATCCGACCAAGGTTGCATTTTGGAAGCACATCCATGATCTGGACGCATCCGGGGCGGACATTATTGAGATCGGCGTGCCATTTTCCGATCCCGTAGCCGATGGGCCGGTGGTGGAGCAGGCGGCCTTGTGCTGTCTGGAGCAGGGCGTGACGCTGGGTTGGATTCTGGAGGAACTGACTCGACGGCGTTCGACCATCCAGGCCGGAATCGTGCTGATGGGCTACATGAATCCCTTTCTGCAGTACGGCATTCCCAGTCTGGCCCGGGACGCGGCCCAGGCCGGAGTGAACGGGCTGATCATCGCCGATCTGCCCCTGGAAGAGAGCGACGAGATTCGGGATATTCTCCAGGAACACGGCATCGCCCTGATCCCGCTGGTCGGCCTGAACAGCTCCATGGAGCGACTGGCGTTGCATGCTGAAAAGGCTTTGGGCTTTGTCTACTTCGTCTCGGTCATGGGGACTACCGGGGTTCGGGACGCGTTGCCGGATGAACTCCGCGATGCACTGCTCCAGGCCAAACAAACCTTCTCCATCCCCTTGGCTCTGGGCTTCGGCCTGCATTCTCCGGCTCAGCTTCAGGGGGTGGAATCCGCTGTGGACGGGGTGGTCATGGGCAGTGCTCTGATCCGGCATCTGGATGCGACCGGAAAAGTCGGTGATTTTTTGATCCCTTGGATGACAGGTCGGTAGTTTCAATATACGTTGCTTTTTTCACATGCCTTGACTAGAAAGCGGAGCAAGTAAACCTTGTATATTTTATAGCTTTTCATTTTGGTCATATATTTTGTGTATTGGATCGAAACTGGAGGCGACGATGAAAAAAGCGACGTTTGGGATCTTTCTGGCCCTATGGTTCGCCCTGGCGTTTCTCCTGCCGCTGGTGATCGGCGCGCAGGGGCCGACGGGGGCAAGCTTCGTGGGTTCCAAGGAATGCTCATACTGCCATCCGGATGAGTATGAGCGGTTTACGGCACACGCCAACAAGGCCAAGTCCGACCACAGCGTCCGGCTGATGGCGCCCAAGCTGACACCGGAGGAGCTTCGGGAATGCTACGAGTGTCACACGACTGGGTATGGCCAGCCGGGAGGATTTAGAAGCTTTGAGGAAACCCCGGAGATGGGGCACGTTGGCTGCGAAAGCTGTCACGGTCCGGGCTCCGTTCACGCCAGGACGGGCCATCCGGACGACATCGTCGGCAGGCTGACCCTCGACGTCTGCCGTCCGTGCCATGAAGACGAGCGGGTCCAGGTAATCAACTACAAGCCGCTGCTTTACAGCGGGGCGCATTGACCGCAAGGGAGACGATCATGAATTTATTGCGCAACTCCCTTGGGGCGAAGGTTCTCGTTCTGGTCACCATTTTGACGGCTTCGGTTTTCGCGGTCCTGCTGCTCGTCAATTCATACTGGCAACGAACCGACACCATGTATCAGATTGATACCATGGGGGCGAGGGTGTCGGATCTACTGCAAATGGCCATCGAGGAGCCGATGATCATCGGCGACGACGAGGGAACTCGGGACCAATTCACCAAGGTCGAGAACCTGTACGCTGATATTGATGTCTTCTTGACTGATTTCCGAGGCAACATCACCTACGCGACACAACCCGCCACCGTTCGCAAGAACATGACGTCCGTTCATGGTCAGGAGGTCATTCGAGAAGTCCTGCGCGAGGGGGTAAGCAAGGTGACGGATCGGGCCGTACTTTTGGATACCCCCGAGGGGCCATACTATGTTCGCCTTCGTTCGATACCCAATGAGCCAAGCTGCTACCATTGCCATGGCCGATCCCAGCCCATTTTGGGAGCCATGCTTGTTTTTCAGGACGTGGGCGTGGAAATGGCGACGCTCAGAGACCATCAAGTCAAAGGAGCGGCGCTTTCCCTTGGCGGGTTCGCCATTTTGCTGGCCAGTTTGCTGATTTTCATACGCAGAGCCGTTGTCGGAAAAATCGCGACTCTGAGCGACGCAAGCCAGAAGATCAGTCAGGGCGACTACTCCGTCACCTTTGACATCACCGCTTCCGATGAACTGGGCCGCCTGGCCCGCAACCTGGGGACAATGGTCAAAAGCATCCAGGACCAACTGGAATACAACAAAGAGGTGCTGGAGGGCATTGCCGTCCCCCTCTACGTGACGGACCATGATGAACAGGTCACTTTTATCAATGACCAGGCGGTTGAGTTGCTCGGCAAGTCCAGAGAACGCATCCTCGGGCGCGCGACATGTGAGATGATGGGGGTGGCTCCGGGTTCCTGCGCCGCCTCCCAGGTTATTCGCGAGGGCGTGATTGTCAAAGGCAAGCGGGAATACACCCACCCTGATGGACGCAATGTGCCGATATACCGAGAGGTTTCTCCGCTCAAAAACGCCCAGGGTCAGGTGATCGGCGCTATCGGGGTGGTCATCGACCTGACTCAGGAAGAAGAGGCCAAGGCTCGAATTCAGAAGCAGCAGGAAAATCTACTGGTCGTGGCCCATGACGTGACCGAGGTGTCAAATTCGCTGCGGAGCATGGCTCAAAGGCTTTCGGACCAAATGATCACGGTCAGCGACCGGATCGGGGTGACCGAAGAGCAGACCACCCAGGCGGCAACGGCCATGAACGAGATGACGGCCACGGTCATCGAGATAGCGCGAAATTCGGCCTCCACCGCGGAAACTTCGGTTAAGGCCAGCCAAACGGCTGAAGAAGGCGGTCAGAGCGTCCAGGGAACCGTGGAAGACGTATCGCAGGTTGCCAAGAACACTGATGAATTGGCCAGATCCTTGAATGAACTGTCCCAGCGCTCTCAAGATATCGGTCAGGTCATGAACGTGATCAACGATATCGCTGACCAGACCAACCTCTTGGCGCTCAACGCGGCTATTGAAGCGGCCCGGGCCGGAGACGCCGGTCGTGGCTTCGCGGTGGTGGCGGACGAAGTGCGGAAATTGGCTGAGCGAACGGTGCAGGCCACGAAGCAGGTTGGGGACGTGATCACAACCATCCAGTCCAGCACACAGGAAGCCGTCCAGAAAATGGAACGCACCCGCTCCATCGTGGAGACAACGGCCAAGAAGGCGCTCGCAACGGGTGAAGTTTTGAAAAACATTGTCCAGCAATCCGAAGGCATCTCGGACATGGTCCGCAACATTGCAACCGCCGCTGAGCAACAATCCGTGACCAGCGACGAAATCAATGAAAGCATCAGTCAGGTCAGCCAGTTGTCCGTGGCCAACAGCCAGGATATCCAGGCAGCAGACCGGGACATCCAGGAAATTTCGCAGATGTCTGAGCGTCTGACCGAACTGGTCAAGAAGTTCCAGGATAATTAGTCGAACACGATTTCAGCGTATTTTCGACGCGAAGGAAGCTGAGGGGGGCGGGCCGGTTTTTGCCGGAACCGCCCCCTTTTTGTATTTCGAGGGTGCCATTTGGTCGACTAGGGTTCTTGTCGGTTGCCAGCGCGAGCGGAAGTTCCGTTTCACTGTGCACGACAGGGTTGGGGCTTTGGTTTTTCGAAGGGGTTGACAAGTGGCGAGGAAGTTAATAGGAATAGTTCTCGTTCACGAGAAAAAAGGACGCTGATTATGCCGACATCTCATCCCCGCTTGACGCCACAGCGAAAAATCATCCTTGAAGAGCTGCGAGGGACCAGGGCCCATCCAACCGCCGACGAAGTCTACGACTTGGTGCGAAAGCGACTGCCCCACGTCAGCCTCGGGACCATCTACCGCAACCTGGAATTTTTACACTCCCAGGGGCTCATTCGCAAACTGGACAAGATCGGTTCACAAATGCGGTTCGATGCGTTCGTGGACCCGCATCTGCACGTCTATTGCGTGGAGTGTGGAAAGGTGGGGGATTTGCCTCCAGACGCCGCGTCGGTGATCATGCGCCGGGATCCTGCTCTTGAAGCCGAAAGCGCATTCCGAATTACCGGGCACTGGCTGGAGTTGTACGGCGTTTGCGCGGATTGCGTGGCGACACACGACGAGGGCTGACGACGCATTCCAGTGAACCGCATGGATGCTCGACGTATCTGAAAACAACGAAACAGAAAACCGATGGAGGACATCATCATGAGTGGACTGAAAGGGACGCAAACCGAAAAGAATCTGCTGATCGCTTTTGCCGGAGAGTCTCAGGCGCGAAACAAATACACCTATTTCTCCAAGCAGGCCAAGAAGGAAGGATACGAGCAGATTTCCTTCATTTTCGAGGAAACGGCCAACCAGGAGAAAGAGCATGCCAAGCGCCTGTTCAAGTTTATGGAAGGCGGCGAAGTAGAGATCACGGCGGCCTTTCCAGCCGGAGTGATTGGCAACACCTCCGAGAACCTGATGGCTGCGGCCGAAGGCGAACACTACGAGCAGACCGAAATGTATCCGAGCTTCGCCAAGGTTGCCAAAGAGGAAGGATTTCCGGCAATCGCCGCGGCCATGGAAGCCATTGCCATCGCTGAGCGGCAGCACGAAAAGCAGTACCGCGAGTTGGCCGCGAACATTCAGTCCGGCAAGGTCTTCCTGAAAGACGTTTCCGTGACTTGGCGTTGCCGCAACTGCGGTTATGTCGGCAACGGGTCAAAGGCCCCCCAGAATTGCCCGGCCTGCGACCATCCCCAAGCGCATTTCGAAGTCCTCAAAGAGAACTGGTAGAGTTAGCCGTGCCCGGCCGGAGGGTCTTTCAACATTTTCTTCGGTCGGGCGAAAACACCCAGAAAGGGTTTGACGGACGGCCGGTATCTGAATAGGCTTTCCCTTATCCTTAAACCCCATGAACCAGACAAGGAGCGTAGGAATGGCCCAACAACATGAAGTGTACAAGTGTGACCTGTGCGGCAATATCATTGACGTGCTGCATGGCGGCGGCGGAGAACTGGTCTGTTGCGGCGAGGCCATGAAGTTGATGACCGAAAACACCGTGGACGCCGCCAAGGAAAAACATGTACCCGTGGTGGAAAAGACGGCCAACGGCTACAAGGTGATCGTGGGAAGTACGCTTCACCCTATGGAAGCCAAGCACTACATCGAGTGGGTCGAGATCATCGCGGACGGCAAATCGTACAAGCAGTTCCTGCAACCCGGCCAAGAGCCTGTGGCTGAATTCTGTATTCAGGCCGAACAGGTCACGGCGCGCGAATACTGCAATCTGCACGGCCTCTGGAAGGCTTAATCCAAAGGTGCAAGTCCCGAGCCCGTTTCCGCGTGAACCCCAGCATCTAGAAGAGAACCCAGGGAGAGAGCATGGCGAATCCGGAAGACATGTACCAGTGCCAAATCACGAATTGCGGATGTATCTATAACCCCGACCGGGGCGACAAGCGAAGCAAGATACCTGCCGGAACGGCGTTCCGGGATCTGCCGGAGACCTGGAAATGCCCGGTCTGCGGAGCCGGAGCCAAGTCGTTCCGACCCTTGGCCGGGCCGGGTTCGGCCGCCGAGGAAGCTCCCAAGGGATGATTGAAATCTTTTTGACCAACTCTATAGCCTAACTTAAAGGAGTCGCTTATGCGATATGTATGCAGTATCTGCGGTTACGTTTACGACCCGTCGGAAGGCGACCCGGACAGCGGCGTCGCTGCGGGAACCAGCTTCGACGATGTTCCCGCGGACTGGGCCTGCCCGGTCTGTGGAGCG
Source organism: Desulfonatronum sp. (assembly GCA_007127655.1). Taxonomy (GTDB): domain Bacteria; phylum Desulfobacterota; class Desulfovibrionia; order Desulfovibrionales; family Desulfonatronaceae; genus Desulfonatronum. Next base: position 3,129 of record SKYX01000056.1, on the reverse strand, counting down.
TCCAAGGATAATTTCGAGCCGGAAGGGTAACCCGGACCATCACCCTATCAAGCCCTCTCCAGAAATCCGGGAGAGGGCTTTTTCATTGGAGAAAACGAATGCTGCCAGTCGAAATCAAAAAGGATATTTTCTGGGTCGGTTCCGTGGATTGGAACCTCAGGGATTTTCACGGCTACTCGCTTGCCCGTCGCGGCACCACCTACAATGCCTACTTGGTCAAGGACGAAAAAATCGCCCTGTTCGATTTGGTGCCGGCGAACCATGTGGACGAATTGTTGCGCTGCCTCAAGGCCACCATTGATCCAGAGCAAATCGACTACCTGATCGTCAACCACGTGGAGCCGGACCACTCCGGAGCATTGCCCAAGATCATGGACATCGTCAAACCGGAAAAAGTGTTCTGCTCCCCCATCGCCAAGCAGGCCCTGATCAGCCACTACCACCGCGAGGACTGGCCTTACGAGGTCGTAGCCACTGGGGACAGCATCAGCCTGGGCAAGCGCACGGTCACCTTTCTGGAAACCAAGATGCTGCACTGGCCGGACAGCATGTTTTCCTTCATTCCGGAGGACAAGCTGCTCATCTCCAGCGACGCCTTTGGCCAGAACTTGGCTTCCAGCGAACGGTTCGACGACCAAGTTGATAAAAGTCTGCTGTTCGACTTGGCCGCCAGTTACTACGCGAACATCATTCTGCCCTTCTCTCCTTTGGTCCAAAAGCTGTTGGCCAAGGTCGGGGAAGTGGGCTGGGACATTGACATGATCGCTCCGGATCACGGACTGATATGGCGAACCCAACTCCCCGAAATTCTGGCCAAGTATGGAGAATGGAGCGCCCAAAAACCTCAGCGAAAGGCCGTGGTCTTCTACGACACGATGTGGAAAAGCACCGAACGGATGGCCCGGGCCATTGCCGACGGAATGATGGCCGAGGGCGTCAGCGTTCAGGTCTTTTCTTTGAAAACGGCCCATCACAGCGACGTGATGCCGTTTATCATGGACGCCCAAGCCGTCGTTGCCGGTTCTCCCACCCACAACAACGGCATGCTTCCATTACTCGCGGACATGCTGACCTACATGAAGGGACTCAAGCCGCAAGGCAAAATCGGCGCGGCTTTCGGGTCCTACGGTTGGAGCGGCGAGGCCCCCAAGCAGATCTCAGAATTTCTGCAATCCGCCAAGGTGGAGATTGTGGCCGATCCGTTGCGCCTCAAAAACGTCCCAACGGATCAGGATCTGGCCGCCTGTCAGGAATTTGGAAGCAAGATCGGCCGAGAGGTGATCGCTCGCGTTCCCGAGTAGTTTTTCAGGGAACATACGTTCACCCCTTGGCCGGCCCAGTCCGTTCCGATCGATGGCGGACCGAACGAAAGCAAAGGGCGCTCTCATGAGCGCCCTTTCTCATTGGTTCGCCCCAAGAGTTCCGGGGATGTTTTTTTCACGATCGTTGAACCGGGAAAATTCAACCGCCCAAAGTGTTATTATTTATAGAATCATTATTTTTTAATATGAATATATAAAAAAGCGTATACTCGAGTCGTTTTGTTGACATTCTGCTGTCGCAGAGCTAATTAATTCCTCATACTTTGGAAAAGGATTCTTGCAGAATGTTCTTTTTTTCACAGGCTCCGGAGTCGTATGGCCAAGACTCCAGCCGTCCTTCGAAATGACATTTTTTCAATACATGTGGTCAGTTACTTCATTTATTTCACTTTTTTCATCAAAGGCGATTTCTTCCTGTTTAACCGTTTAAACGGAGGTGGGTTATGAGACTCAGTGTTGGTCTGGCCAAGGAAGGAGCCGATAAACGGCTCCAGTGTCGTGGCGTCAATCGCCGCGACTTTATGAAATTTTGTGCGGGTGTCGCTGCGGTCATGGGCATGGAAGCCTCGTTCGCCAAGCAGGTCGCGGCCGCGTTGACCGATCCCCGTCGGCCCTCAGTGGTCTACTTTCACTTCGCGGAATGCACCGGCTGCTCCATGGCCGTGGTCCGTACGGTCAATCCATACATTGATGAGCTGCTTTTCGACACAATTTCCCTGGATTACCACGAAACCTTGATGGCCGCTGCTGGCGATCCGGCCGAAGACGCCCTGGAGAAGGCCGTCACCTCGCCTTACGGGTTCTACGCCGTGGTCGAAGGCGCCATTCCCACCAAGGACAACGGCATTCACGGCATGGTCGGCGGACATACCATGCTGGAAATGGCAGAGAAGTATCTGCCCAAGGCCGAGGCCGTGATCGCCATCGGTGCTTGTGCCAACTTCGGCGGTATCCAGGCAGCAGCTCCCAACCCGACAGCCTCCATGGGCGTGAACGAATTGATGGAGCATCTCGGACTTGAAACACGGGCCATCAACGTCGCCGGATGCCCTCCGAGCCCATACAATTTCGTCGGTACGGTGGTCCACTTGTTGACCAAAGGCATGCCCGCACTGGATCGACTCAACCGTCCGAGAATGTTCTATGGCGAGTCGGTTCACGAACTGTGCGAGCGGCTGGACCACTACTTCAACTACGAGTTTGCACCTTCCTTTGACTCTGAAGAAGCAAGAAAGGGCTGGTGCCTGCTCGAAGTCGGCTGCAAGGGGCCGGACACCTTCAACAACTGTCCCAAGGTCAAGTTCAATGAGACCAACTGGCCCGTGGAAGCCGGCCATCCTTGCATCGGCTGCAGCGAACCGCGTTTCTGGGACCAAATGAGCCCGTTCTACAAGCCATTCTAGGTTGATAATTCGGCAACATGCATTCCAGCAAATCTTGAAGGAGGATATAATCATGTCAGGCTGTAAGCCTCAGGCCGCCCCGGCGGCACTCATTGCGACGCCCCAGAGCGACTATTCCGGGCCGATCGTCGTCGATCCGTTGACCCGGATCGAGGGCCATCTCCGTCTGGAAGTAGAAGTGGACAACGGCAAAGTCGTCAATGCCCGTTCCAGCTCCCAGTTGTACCGTGGCCTGGAGACCATTCTGAAAGGTCGCGACCCAAGAGACGCGCAGCACTTCACCGCTCGCGCGTGCGGGGTCTGACAATACGTACATGCCCTGGCATCCACCCGATGCCTTGACGACGCCGTGGGCGTCGAGATTCCCGATAATGCCCGGATCATCCGCAACCTGGTCATGGCTT
>SKYX01000186.1 GCA_007127655.1 Desulfonatronum sp. | reverse complement strand
TGGGAACTTTCCTCAGCGAGAGCCACCGCGGCCCTGCGCTACATTCTGGAACACGGCGGCTTTTCTCCCACCAGGATGCGGGCCGTGGGTTATGCGGACAGCCAGCCTCTGGTCCCCAACAATTCGGAAGACAATCGGCGGAGAAATCGACGCGTCGAATTCTACTACCACTCCCCGGACGCTCAATCCTGGTGATCCGCCCATGACCGACGCCCGTCAATCCCCGCCCTCGATCCCGACTCCCGCTTCCGGACTCGACACTCCTCCACGCCCCATCACCTACCGAGCCGAGGCCGTGCCAGGCGGCTCCGAATTCTCCTCCGCTTCCCCTCCGGAAGACGTCCTGATTGTTTTTGACTCTGGTCGAAAATGGCGGCTCTGGGGCCGCGACGGCAGGCAACGCGAGGAGGAACTGGTCAAGAAAGCGCGGGATATTCCGTCCCACGGGCTGCCCGTGCTCCTGGGCTGCGGCTTGGGCGTCGCATTGCGGGAACTGTTGCGAACCACTTCCGGCCCCGTGGCCGTGGTGGATAAGGAGACGGCGATCCAGACCGTGACCGGCTCCCGCGACTTGGCCGGCGATCCGCGAGTTATCTGGGTGGACGCCCCCACTCCGATGGAGGCCCTGGACGCCTTGACCCGCTGGCAGATGGACCATGGCGGATTGCCGTTGCGTCCGTTACTCATGCCTCTGTACGCCCGCCTGGATCCGGAACATTACAAGGTCGTCCTGGCCCACTTGGAAGCCAGCTCCCGCTTCGACATCTGGGCCCGGGCCGCCTATTCCAAATGCCGCGCCTGGCCGCCCCGGGTCTTGCTGCTGACCAGCCAATATTTTCTGCTGGGCGAGGTGATCGGGGCCTTCCAGCGCATGGACGTGCCCCACCGACTGCTGGAGTTCACGGCCCGGGAAACCGGACGGACCGAATTCGTCCAGGATCTGCTCACCGCGATTCTGGAATTCAAGCCGGACCTGGTCCTGACCATCAACCATCTGGGGGTGGACCGGGAAGGCGTGCTCATGGAACTGCTGGAAAAATGCCGCCTGCCCCTGGCCTCCTGGTTCGTGGACAATCCGCACCTGGTACTCTACGTCTATACCAGGCTGGTCACCCCCTGGACCACGATCTTCACCTGGGACGCGGATAACGTGGACTCGTTGCGGGCCATGGGCTTCGAGCACGTCCACTACCTGCCCCTGGGCACGGATATCCACCGCTTTCGTCCGCCCAGCGGGCCCGCGAACCGCAGCGCGAACTGCCCCGATCCTTGGCGGGCCCGGGTCTCCTTCGTGGGCAACTCCATGTTGGCCAAAGTGGCGGCCCGGCTCAAGGCCGGACGCTTTCCTCGGCCCATGCTCCAGGCCTACCGCGAGGTGGCCCGCTCCTTCGGGGACTCGGCGGACGACAGCGTCCGGGAGCACCTGCGGATCGTCTTCCCAGAGGTTTACCAATGCTTCGATGCCCTGCCTTCTGTGGAGGAACGGCTGGCTTTCGAAACCGCCGTAACCTGGGAGGCCACCCGCCTGTACCGCAACCGCTGCGTCCGGCGCATCCTGCCCTTCCAACCGCTTATCGCCGGGGACAAATACTGGAAGATCGCCCTGCGCGGCCGACCGGAGGCCTGGCGCTGGCACCCGGAACTGAGCTACTACTCGGATCTGCCCCTGTTCTACCCCTGCTCCGAAATCAACTTCAACTGCACCAGCATGCAGATGAAAGGCGCGGTCAATCAACGGGTCTTTGACGTTCCGGCCTGCGGCCAATTTCTGATCACGGACCAGCGCCGTCAGATGGACGAGCTGTTTGAGCCCGGCCGGGAGGTCGTGGCCTATGCAAACCCCGAGGAAATCCCGGACTTGATCGATTTCTATCTGCGTCACTCCCAGGCCCGCGAAAAAATCGCCCAGGCCGCACGGAAACGCGTGCTCCGGGAGCATACCTACGATTTGCGAATGACCTCCCTGCTCAAGACCATGCTCGCGGTTTACGGATAATGTCCGCAAAGCCGATCCTCATTCTCCAGATGCAGCGCATGGGGGACCTTATTTTGTCCTTCCCCCTGTTCTTGTGGTTGCAGCGGGAACATCCGGGCCATCCGATCTGGGTGGTGGGCGAACCGCGCTTCTACGAGGCCTTGTTGCCCGTCAGTCCAGCGGCCACCTACTTTTCCTGGACCGCGACCGAACAGATACGCCGAACCGCCTTCGTCCTGTGCGTCAACCTCAGCCACGAGGGGGCCGCGGCGGCCCTGGCCGGGAAGGTCCGGGCCGAGCGGCACGTCGGCCCGGTGCAGTCCCCCGACGGCGTGCGCCGTATTCATGGCCCATGGCAGCTCTACCGGGCCGGACTGGTCCACGCCAACCGCCACAACCGGTTCCATTGGGCCGACCTGAATGCCCTGGACTGCGTTCCCCTGTCCCGGATCGCCGCCACCCGTTGGCCCGAACCCCGGACCTGCCTGGGAGACCGCCGCCGTGTCGGTCTGTTCCTGGGGGCCAGTGAACCGGCCAAACGGCCGAACCCGCGGTTCTGGGCCGACCTGGCCCGGGAGCTGCTGCACCGGGACCTGCGGCCGATTCTCCTGGGCGGCCCCGCTGAACGGGACATGGCCGCAAAGGTCCAAAAACAGATCGGCCACAACGTCCTCAACCTGGCCGACCGGCTGACCCTGGCCCAGTTCGCCGACCTCGGCCAGAGCCTGGAACTGCTGGTCACGCCGGACACCGGGCCGATGCATCTGGCCGCCTGGACCGGCCTGCGGGTCCTCAACCTGTCCTTGGGCCCGGTCAATCCCTGGGAAACCGGCCCCTATCAACCCGGCCACTTCGTGCTTCAAGCCCGGATCAGCTGCACGGGCTGCTGGGGCTGCACACATTTGGCGCATCACGGGATCCATCGTTGCCACGACCATTTTCTGCCCCGCCGCGTGGCCCAACTGGTCCATGCACTGGCTGGTTCCAAAGGCCGGGGAGGGAGCATACCGAGAACGGTGGATGGGAACCTGTCCCTTTCCGCCAGAACACCCGAGGGATTGTACCAGCTCAACCGCCTGCTCCCAAAGAACACCCCTCGGTCGGCCCGGGACATGATGGACGAGTTCTGGTCGCTGTTCTGGGGAAACGCGTTTGGTTTATGGGACCGAGCAAAGCCTCAGGCCGCGTGGAACGAACTGGCCCACGCCTTCCCGACCCTGACCGAAGCCTTCACCCGCTGCCTGTTCGGTTTTCACCGCAAACTGCGTCAGGCCAGGGCCGAGGCCTTTTGGCGCCAAGGCCCGCCAATGCTGCGTCCGCTGTACAGCCAAGTGCATGTCTTCTTGCAAAACGACGATTTTTCATGGAAGAGTGAACGGCAAATCCTGACCATGACCGAAGAACTGCTGCACATCGCTGCCGGGGAGAAAAGCCAATGCCGCTGATAATCCGCCGTGGCATGAAATACGCCACCCTTTGCGGTTGCCTGTTGATCTGGGCGGCATTGAGCGCCGCCAGCCCCGCCCCGGCCACGGACGCACCCAAGACGTCACCCGGGGCGCCACCCGGCGAGCCCCACCAGGTCTCTCTGCCCATGACCATCGACTACGCGCTGCTCAACGCCATGGTCCGGAACACGTTTCTGGAAGGGGGCGCCGTCGCGGGGGTGGATTCGGAGAGAACGCGCAAAACCCTGTATTACGAGCAGGACGGGTGCCAGGGCGTCGTTGTTTCCGCGCCGCGGTTCAGGGAACAGGACGGCGAACTGCTCATGGAAACGCAGGTCCATCTGCGCTACGGCCGGAGCATGGGCAGGTATTGCGTCCTGCCGCTCAGTTTCGACGGAGTGCTGGTCATGCACCAAAGTCCCTCTGTCTCTCCTGATGACTGGACCCTGCGTTTTACGCCGACCAAATCCGAAATGCGCTCAATGGACGGCCAACCGGCCCGATTGGCCTCCCTGGCTTGGCGTTTGGTGGAGGAGTATGTTCTCGGCTCCCTGGCCGAAGTCTCGGTAAACCTGGGCCTGCCCAAACAGGCGGTGCAGGACTTTTTACCGCTGATGCTTCCCGCCGAGGATCAGTCACGGGTGCTTGAAATGCTGCGGGACCTGCGTCCGGAGGAAGTGCTGGTCCAGGCTCACGGGTTGCGCCTGGAGGCCGTCATGACGGGTTTCGATGATCTTTATCCGCCCGAAACGGAGTGGCTGGAGCCATACCTGACCGACGAGGAACTGGCGCGATTCGTTGTCGCCTGGGAAGCCTGGGACGCTTTTTTGGTGCACCTGATCACGACCCTTTCCACCAGACAGCTCTCCGAGGACGAGCAGTTGCTCCTTTTGGACGTTTTGCTGCGCTTGCGCCATGAGTTCGCGTACCACCTCGAGGATCCGGTGGGTCAGACGAACCTGGTCCGGTCACAGTTCGTTGATGCCTGGACCAGACTTGGTCCCCTGTTTCGCGGTCATCTCCTGGAAGCCGACAACGACTCCTTGCTGGGCTATCTGGCTTTCTTTTCTGCTTCCGACGCCCTTTTGGCCTTGGACAAGCTGGGGCCGACCCTGGGTCTGGAGATCAGCCGGGACGGACTGATCCGCCTGGCCTGGCTGCTGGACGAGCAGGAGACACTGTTGGAGTACAGCCCGGAATTGCTTCCAGAGTTACGCCGCGCCTTAGGTTTGGACAGGGGACCGAACAACGCGCCGAACAACGAGGACACTGGCCGGGAATCGACGCCGCCGGATTCTCCGTGGTCCCGGAGCCTGAAATTCCTCCAAGACCATCTCGCGGCGTTTTTCATCGGCACTGCCCAGGCCGAATTCCCCCCAGCCGAGCTGGAGGCCGACCTTGTCCAGTGGATTTTCCAGGGTCAAGACCTGCAAGCATATATGGGCCGGGTAACCGGCGTGCTCCGGGACCGGGTCGGCGTGGTCTTGGACAAAGCCGAACGGCCCGCCGGGCACCACGACTTTTTCCACGACCTGGTCCTGGCCACGGCCTGGCAGGAAAGCTGTTTCCGGCAGTTCACGGCATCCGGAGACGGGATCATGTACATCCGGTCCTACAACAACACCTCCGTGGGCATCATGCAGATCAACGAACGGGTCTGGCGCGGCCTCTACGACCAGACCCGTTTACGCTGGGACATCGCCTACAACGCCCAGGTCGGGGTGGAGATTCTGGACCTGTACTTCGCCAAGTATGCCCGTCCCAGGATGCGCAAGGAGCCCGACACGGACTGGACAGCAGACTTGCAGGCCGGGATGCTCTACGCCATGTACAACGGAGGACCAGGACAACTGAACCGGTTTCTGACCCGCGCCCAGGAGAACGGCCTGTTTCGCAGCGACCGCCTGTTTCGGGAAAAGTGGGACTGGGTTCGCCAGGACGATCTGGACAAAGTTTCTATTTGCCTCATCGGCCGCTAAGGAAGCGAATACAATTAACCTGGACAGTGCGGCAGTTATTCCCGCGTCGTGTTTGACCCTCCGTAGGGGCAGGCCTTGCGCCTGCCCTGGAAGGTCGCAACAATATGGAACAGCAGCAATATGCCGGCATTCAATGCAATTGCCTCAAATCAGGGCAGACGCAAGGCCTGCCCCTACGGCAATAATTGCCAGAAAAATATTCCAAGATATCACTGTTTATTCATCAAACTGTTCAACTTACTTTTGCTTGACTCCTAACGGGCTGTTCCACAATCCCCTCCGACTGCTTCGCAAACCACCATGATCGCCAAAACCTCTGCCGTACCCACCATCCTGGAACGCCTGGATAAACTCCCCTTGGGTCATTGCCTGGAGATCCGGACCTACAAGCGCAACCGCAGAGTGCTCTTTCACCGGGTGGGGGAGAACGCTTGGGACGTCCTTCAGGATGGTTTCGGCAAGGACCTTTTTGAAGACGTTGCCCTGGAAAAAATGCGCAAGCTCCTCCAAACCCTACTGCGCAAGGAATTTCCCCGCAGCACGAAAATCCGCCTGTACGTCCTGGGTCCCTGCGATCCAAAAGCGAATTCGCCCCTGGAGCGAAAGGTGCTTTGAAGACATGGGCGGCACGCAGGACAATTTTGTTCTCACGGAACCATTTGAATAATATGAGGCTGGTTGGCCCTGTTTGGGACGGATCGATTGTCTGACTGAACCAGGAATCGTTCATCAAGGCGTTGCCCAGCGCAAAGGGCACAATTTCTTGTTTTTATACCGCAACGGCTTGATGGTACGAGTCCGGTGATGGAGTTTCGAGCCGTTCCAAACAGGGTCAACCAGCCGCCTTTGCAGGAAAAATTTGGTGAGAACAAAATTGCCCTGGGGCGGCACGAGACAGCACTTGATTGAGGCAATGGCTTGGAGTAGACATACCGTTATTTCCTCCACCGACCCCATGAGAGAACCTCCACGGCTTATTGACTGCGGCTGGTTCCCAATCCGGTGACCTCAAACCACAGCACAACGGACTTCTGATCATGCAAACAGCGGTATTCGGCGGCGGCAGTTGGGGTACGACCCTGGCCAATCTCTTGGCGCACAAACACGGCTCGGCCCGGCTCTGGGTTCGGGAAAAGGAGCTGGCCTCCCTGATTCGCGCCAAGCGCCACAACCCCTGGTACCTCCCAGAGCTGGAACTGGCCCCCGGCCTCACCGCCAGCGACGATCTGACCCAGGTCATGGAAGATGCGGACTTTTTTCTCTTTGTCGTGCCCAGCCAGTTTTACGGTGGGGTGCTCAAGACCGTGCGTGAATTCCTCCCCAAAAAGCCGGTGATCATCTCCGCCAGCAAGGGCATCGCCCTGGATACCCTGCGGACCATGTCCGAGGTGACGGAGGATACGTTGACCGGACTCAAACCCGTTTTTGCCATGCTTTCCGGCCCTTCCTTCGCCAAGGAGGTCAGCAAGGGCATGCCCACGGCGGTCACCCTGGGATGCAAGGACAAAGCCGCGGCCAAGTCCATCCAGGACCTACTCTCCACTGACGTCTTCCGTGTCTACACCAACAAGGACGTTCGCGGTGTGGAACTGGGCGGGGCATTGAAAAACATCATCGCCATCGCCGCCGGGATATCCGACGGCTTAGGCTTCGGCACCAACGCCCGGGCCGCACTGATCACCCGCGGCCTGGCCGAAATGTCCCGGCTGGGCGTGGCAATGGGCGCTCAGGCCCAGACATTCATGGGGCTTGCCGGAATGGGCGATCTGGTGTTGACCTGCACCGGCGACCTGTCCCGCAACCGTCAGGTCGGCCTAAAACTGGCCCAAGGCAATAAACTTCTGGATATCCTCGGGCAGATGAAAATGGTGGCCGAAGGCGTCAAGACCACGGAATCAGTCCACGCCCTGGGCCGCCGGCACAAGGTCGATTTGCCCATCACCGACCAGGTGTACCAGGTGCTTTACGAGGACAAGGACCCGCGCCTGGCCGTGCAGGAATTGATGCGGCGGGAACTGAAAAGCGAGCAATAACTTCACGATTCGTAAACCGATCACGGAGGAGAGTATGAAAATGCAATCAACCCGAAAATCATTGGCGATTTTAGCTGTATTGGCCATGCTGGCCGCTGGTTGCGGCAGCACACAGGGTGGCAGCACGCCGATCAACCAGATCGGTGGAGGTCTGCTCGGCGGGATCGGCGGCGGCATTGCCGGCGCGCAGATCGGCGCGGGCAGTGGGAGGGTCGCTGCGATCATCGGCGGGACCATTCTCGGCGCGGCCCTGGGCACCTATGTGGGCGGTTACATGGACCGCATGGATCAGCAGCAGGTCAGCCGTACCCTGGAAACGCAACCCACCGGACAGACATCGCAGTGGAGAAATCCGGACACCGGCAATCGCTTCAACGTTACCCCCGTAAACACCTTTCAGCGCCCCGACGGTCAATACTGCCGGGAATTCGTGACCCAGGTCGAAGTAGGCGGCAAGACGGAACAGGCCTACGGCACCGCCTGCCGCATGCCGGACGGCTCCTGGAAGGTCCAGTAGGAGCCTCGGTCCTTTTCCCTATACCGAAACGCCATCACAGCGGAGGATGAAACCATGCTCAGATCAGCTTTCTTCTTTGTTTGTCTCCTCGTCGCAGCGTCTCCGGCGCTCGCCCAGCAGGTCATCGACAACTGCACCCTGCAACCCTATACGCGATGCCCCGAGGTGAACCTCAATGGTGCCAATCTCTCCGGAATCAACCTCCAGGGGGCCTATCTCAAAAATGCCGACCTCCGAAACGCCAATCTCACCAATGCCAATTTCATCGACGTTTATCTTGAAGGGGCCAAAATGGATGGAACAACGCTGACCGGCACCAATTTCAGCAAGGCCATCTGGCCCGATGGACGGGTCTGCGCCTTCGGGTCCATCGGTCAATGCAATTAGTGCGTGGCGTTGCACCCTGAAGCACGACCCACCTGTCAATCATCGTGAACACGTTGCATGAAAGCCTGTTCACGACGAATCTAAGCCCTCAGGCCGCCTCTCAGGCGGCCTGAGACGTTTTCTCCCAGCCCCCCGCCACGCATGCCCTTCCGACCCAAACCCTTGACCATCATCCATACCGAAGCCTCGGACGCCTGGGGCGGGCAGGACATTCGGGTCTTCACCGAGGCGCTTTGGCTTCGGGACCAGGGGCATCGCGTGCATCTGTTCACTCCGGGCCACGGCGAGCTGTTCCGGCGGGCCCGGGTTGCGAGGCTGGACTGCGAGGCCATCCCCTTTGTCAAGCGGACCAAGGCGGTGGATTTTGTGCGTCTGGTCAAACGGTTCGCGGCTATCCGGCCGGACGTGGTCTGCACCCATAGCAGTGTGGACAGCTGGGTCGGTCTGCTTGCGGCCAGGGCCTGCAAGGTTCCCGGGACGATCCGCTATCGCCACGTAAGCACGCCGGTGGGGAACAACTTCATGAACCGCTGGCAGTACCGCCGGCTGTGCGACCACGTGGTGACCACGGCTGGGGCGATCCAGGAAAAACTGCGCCGCACCCTGGGACTGCCGTCGGACAAGGTCAGCTCCATTCCCACGGGCATCGCCGCGCCGGAGTTGCCTGCCCGGGAGCAGGCCCGGGGCGAACTGCTGAAACGTTTCAACCTTCCGGACAACGCCCAGCTCATCGGTCAGGTTTCGGTCTTGCGCAGTTGGAAAGGACAGTACGTGCTCATCG
>SKYX01000142.1 GCA_007127655.1 Desulfonatronum sp. | reverse complement strand
TTTATATATTTTTCTATTCCATTGAAAATAAAAGACTTATTGAAATATGTTAAAGAGCCAATTCTTGGCTTAATAATTTTTTGTTAAATTTAATATAGTGGTTTAAAATTATAAATTGAAATCTGAGCTAATGCATATAAAAAATATTACTTTAAAATCAACAATTAGGTGAGAGCTTTATTATGCCAGATGTCTGCATGGAAATCCAGGCTAGTGTATGGGGATGTTTTTTTGTTTGGCGATTTTTTCAATATGGGCGTTGAGCTGGTCGGTCAGGATACGCATGACGCCGGATGTCATTTGCTTGAAACCCAAAGCTTTGAGTAGCTTGGCTACGCCAGCGGCAAAAAAGAGGAAGCGGATATAACCGCGAATGATGACCCTATCGAAACAAAAATAGCTGAACTTGATATTTGGGTCGAATTGGTTGTCAGCGGCGACCTGAATTTGTGTCAAAGCCGGTGGTTTGAAAATGCATCTTCTTCATGGATATTCTTTCACCAGTCTCAACCAGAAATAATTCTTCTTCCGCTTATATTCTTTGATCATAACCGATGAGACAGCCGATCGGCCAAGCCACAAGAACATCCAAAATGGAAGCAAATGCTACATTTTCAAACCGCCAAGGATTCGCATTTTCGAGGAGGCGCTCACACCGGTTTGGGGACCCCACCGTGATGGTTGAAAAAAACTTCTGAACGTGAAAAAAAACGCTTTGCGCCTAAAGAAAAATTTTACCTGACGAAGCGAGGGGCCGCATGATCTCCAATGAGGCTTTACTGAAAAAAATCAAGGGCCTGGACGTTGCTGACAAAGCGATTGTCCAGAGTTTTATCGAATCCTCCCTGAAAAGAAAGGAATTGTCTTTGTTGCGCCAAAAAGAAATTCTGCTTCAGACTTCCGTCTGGGACGAGGAAAGCATTCAACACATTGAGAGCGTTCGGGAAGACATCAACCAATGGCCGATACCCACATTGTAGTCGACACCTCGGTCATCATTGACCATCTGCACAAGAGAAACAAACAAAACAGTTACCTCTTCAGGATCATTGGATATTACTCGATGCATCTGCCGTCGATCGTCCTTTTTGAGCTTTTTGCCGGTGCGAAGGATCGGCGCAAACAGGACGACATCGAGAATCTCCTTGTCTTGTTTCAACCTGTCACCTTTCACGGGCCTGTTGCTCGTCAGGCGGCCGCAATCTATCGATCTCTCAAGGAAAAGAATCAACTTATCGAAATCCGTGACATTTTCATCGCCGCATCCGCAATGTTCCTGGATCTGCCGCTTTACAGCCTCAATATTGACCATTTTCAACGCATTGAGGGTCTTCATCTGATCCGGCTTCCGTAACGAGGAAGCTGAGTATACGCAGCGCAAAACGCCAAGCCTACTGCATCTTGGCCAATCCCTGAAAATCTATCGCCTCCAGATAGGTCACCAGATCCGTCTTTTCCACGTGCCGCCCCTCCACCGTGACGAGGATACGGTTGTCCACCACGACACGGATTTCTCCGCGGTTTTCCCCAGAGGCATAATCGACAATAGCCCGCTGCCCTGCGTGCGTTTCCAGTTTCGCGCCGGACGAGGCGGCAATCATCGGGTTGTTGAACATCATGATCACGGTCTGCAACATTGGAGAATCCGTGAAGATTGTAATCTGAACCCTGCCGTCTCCGTCATCCTCGCGATAGTTTCGTTCCGCCGAAACGCCGCCGCCCATGAACATCGCCCCCATGCTTGAAGATTGCGCATCAGCAGCGGTCCAGCCGGACAATGCCTCGGGCAGGAAGCTCTCCAGTTGGCCGCCCTTCTGTTGACGAACCAACTGCGCGGCGTAATCAAGGTTCCCGGCTGCCCCGCTAAAATCGCCCTGCTTGTAGAGACTGACGGCCTGTTCAATAGACTCCAAAACCTCGTCTGCCTGGGACTTCAGAGGCAGACAGACAACCAACGCCAACACCGCGGCAAAAAGAATTCGGACCATGCTTTCCTCCTATTCTCGTCATTTGAGTGGAAGGACTAGAGCCTTCCAGGTTGAGCCCACGTGATTGATCATCCATCAGACGCCTGGGCAGCGGCCTTGTCCCGGCTCCAGCCCTTTGCCTTGTCCGCCAGTTCACGAAACTTGCAGGAAACACCCTCCAGCCTGGCCTCCCATTCCGGGTTGGCCACCTGGCCTTGAGTCACCTTGAAAAACACCTGCATCAGGGCGGTCATGCCGATGGGCCTCGAGGATGAGCTGTTTGAGCATCTTCGCATCGCGCTTGCACCGACTCAGCGTGATGGCCTCATATTGCCTACCCTTCAAGCACCTCTCGGACCATCGCCGCAAGTTCCTTCAACTGGTACGGCTTGCCGATGAAGCCTTTGGCACCGCAGAGAAGGGAGTCTTTTCCACTGCTATTGACCGCATAACCGCTGGCGATGATCACCTTGACCGCCGGGTCGAACCGCTGCAACTCATGGAGGCATTTGTGCCCACCCATGCCAGGCATGTTCAGGTCCAGCAGGACCAGGTCGATAATATGGCCGCATTCCCGATACGCCCGAAGGGCCTCTTCTCCACTGGCGGCGTTGAGAACGGTGTAGCCGAAATCCTCCAGGGCTTCTTGAGTCAGCTCCCGGATTGTCGGCTCGTCGTCCACCACCAGGATGGTTCTGACGTCGTTGTCTCCGTCCATGTTGGCCTTGATCTTGGCTTCGGGTTGATGGGGTGTATCGGAGACGGTCTTGAATGTATCGGTGGCGGGCAGATATACTCTGAACGTCGTCCCCGACCCCACCTCGCTGGAGCACAGGATGAACCCGCCATGGGCCTTGACGATGCCGTAGGCCGAGGCCAGCCCCAAACCGGTGCCCTTGTCCACCTCCTTCGTGGTGAAGAAAGGATCGAAAACATGTTTGAGCGTTTTCTCATCCATACCGCAACCCGTGTCTGAGACGGTCAGGCGCACGTAACGACCGGCGACAGCTCCAGGGAGAGTTCTGACAAAATCCTCATCCAGTACCATATTGTCGGTTTCGATGGTCAGCCTGCCGCCCTCGGGCATGGCGTCCACGGCGTTGTTGACAAGGTTAAGCAGGACCTGTTCGACCTGCACCGGGTCGGCAAGCAGTGGCCACGCTTCCGCTGCAAGGTGCAGTTCCAGGGCGATCATTTTGGGGATGGTCCGTTCCAGAATTCGAACCAAGCCTTCAACTTCCTGGTTCAGATCTACATGCATCTTCCGTGACTCAGCCTTGCGGCTAAAGAGCAGAAGCTGTTGCACCAATTGCCCCCCCCGGTCCATAGACTTGGTCACGGTCTGCAAACGGGTCCTTACCTGGGGATCAAGGGATTCGTTCTTGGAAATCAATTCAACATTGCCCCGCATGGTGTGAAGCAGATTGTTGAAGTCGTGGGCCAAGCCGCCGGCCAGAATGCCCACGGATTCCATTTTCTGGGCCTGAAGCAACTGGGATTGAAGTGATTCTCTCTCCTGTTCCGCTTGCTTGCGCTCGGTGATATCTTGATGGGTACCTATCATGCGCATTGCCCGGCCAGAGCCATCCCTGGACACCGCATGGCCACGTCCCAAAATCCATTTCCACTCTCCATTTTTTGCTTGCATCCGAAATTCAACGGCAAAGGATTCCACACGATTCTCGATGCACTCCTTGTTCTTTTTGAAGGCTTGCTCCTTGTCGTCGGGGTGAATCAGATCGAGCCATGAATTCACATGTTCGGGGATATCTGTGGACGCATAGCCGAGCATCCTGACATAGCCTGGGCTGTAGTAGACATTGCCTGTCTGAATATCCCAATCCCAGACACCGTCGCTTGTGGCATCCATGCTTAGCCTGAACCGTTCTTCGCTTACCAACAAGTCATCTTCGAGCCGTTTAGACTCGGTAATATCTTCAAACATTGAATATGACTGAAAGGGTCTTGGGTCTCCCGGTTGGAACAAGGGAGTGGACGTGATGGATAACCAGATGTGTGTTTTTTTGTCCGGATGATATACGCCACGGATAACAGGTCCTACAGTCTCTCCGGTGCGCAGGGCGATCATGGCCGGATAATCCGCGACCGACACCGCTGTTCCGTCTTTATAACTCATCTTCCAACGCGAATCCATGAAGGTCTCATCGCGCAGTTGGTCGAAGCTGAGACCAAGAATTCGCTCAGCCGCCGGATTGGCCGAGATGATGGCCCCATCAACGGCCTGGTAGATCACACCCTGGGCCATGGTTTCGAACAGGCGGCGGTGCTTTTCCTCGCTGGCCCGCAGCGCTTCCTCGGCCCGATAGCGCGAAGTAATCTCCTGATTGACGACAATGGCAGCTTCAACTTTTCCCGTTTCGTCCAGCACCGGAGTGGTGTAGTTGAGGATAATTTTCTTTGTTCCGTCAAAGGCGTCTATCTCTAAAAGTTCATCAACAACAGTTGCACCTTTGTTCACAGTGTAGGCCAAAGCCCAATCATCCGAAGCGATTTCTTCTCCAGAGGGCAGACGTCTCGCCCTGAAAGCTCCATACCCTTGCTGACCGACATTGGGCTCCGCCCCCCAAATTGCCACTCCTGCCGGGTTGCCTTGTATAAGCTTTCCGTTCTTGTCCGCGATCCACAATCCAATAGGCAGTGTTTCAAACACGTTCCTGAACAGATTCTCACTTCTGCGAAGCGCCTTTTCCGCCTGCTTTGATTCGGTAATATCCTCGAACGTGGCGTAAGCTTGATAGGGCTGTGTTTCTCCCGGATGGAACAAGGGAATGGCCGTGATGGACAACCAGACATGAGCGTTCTTGTCCGGATGGAATACGCCCCGGATCACTGGCCCGACGGTTTCGCCGGTACGCAGGGCGACCATGGCAGGGTGATCGGTTCCCGCAGCTCCTGAACCGTCTTCCATGGTCATCTTCCAGCGCGGGTCCATGGAAGTCTTGCCCCACATCTGGTCGAATGTGAGGCCAAGAATCCTTTCCGCGGAGGAGTTGGCCGAGATGATGGCCCCGTCGGCTGCCTGGTAGATCACTCCCTGGGCCATGGTTTCGAACAAGCGACGGTGCTTTTCCTCGCTCTCACGCAAGGCCCTGATCAGGCTTTCGCGTTCAACCAAATGCCTTTCGAGCAGGAGATTGTTGAACCCTGCCGTGCTGATAATTTCTGCCAGCTTTACATAAAATTGTAGAACCTTGGTCACGACATCTTTATCCAGCAACGGGACACGTCTCAACGCCGCAAGATATTCATCTTCATCAAAATCGTATTTCCTGGCCTGAGCCCTGAAAACTTCATGGTCCGGAGGCTCATCCGTGAAAAAAAACTGGCCGGTGAAGAGATTGCCCAAATGTCTGCCCTCAACCATGATGGGCATGACGATGTCCAGCATATTGTTCTTGCACCGGTAGACCTTGTACTGACCAGGCTCAACGCCCTGGGAAAGCATGCTGTCGCTTTCCATGCAATTGCGGCTGGTTTCCTGGTGGGTGCGATGGAATTTGAAGCAAATGTCCTGCCAGCCTGTGGAGGCCAACACGTTGCCGTGCAAGTCCAGAAGTGCTCCTCCAATACCGGTCAGTCCTTCGATATCATTCATCAATTGCTGAATGACAGAAGGGTCGATGATATTCTTCAGCACAATCTCCTGGCCATGCTCAACTGACCCATCAGCGGGCAAGGACTTGCTGGTTTGAAGCAACTGCCTACATTGCTTCTCCTGGACGAGTTTCTGTTGTGAAATGTCCGCAACAAAACCGTGAACAAGAGGTAGACTGCTGTCCGTATTCCGAACCAAAAGCACGAACTCCAGCGCCCAAAATGTGGAACCATCTTTGCGCTTGTGCAACGACTCATAATTCCTTGCGGATTCGGCATTTTCCAGCATCTGGTAGAACCGGAACCGATCTGCCGGGTCCACGTAAATCTGCCGGGATATGTCCGTAACTGATGTCAGTAAATCTTCAGGAGAATCATAGCCGTACATGCGGGCCATGGCCGGATTGGCAAAGGTATATCGCCCTTCCGGCGTGGACGTGAAAATGCCGATGGGTGCGTTGTCCAGGATGTCCTGGGCGTCAAAAGCAGGGGCAGGTGCGTTGTCGCGAGGTGTTGTTTCGGACATGAAGATGGTTCCAAGGTTGTGGAGGATCGATGAAGTGCGGATAAAGCGGACGTACGGGGCTGGTTGGTAAAACCCAACTGAACTTCATGGGGATCACGGCATCGCCTCATCAATAAGGTGGCAGAAATAATCAGTAACCTGTCAAAACCGCCACGAAACTGATCACTCTAATGACTTCGTGTCATCCCTGGCAGAAAATTACGAGCATATCAAGCAATTTTCTCGTGTTGCTTAAAGGCCGGGAAGCGAAGTGGCCCATGTTTGAAGAATGGCTTCCTGGGTACCCCCCTGAAGCCCACAGGCGAGCGACTCGTTGCCGCCAAATGTTCAGCGTTGCTCCTTGACGACGTTTAGCCGAAAGAACAGATACGGCCCGATCAAAACCCAAAGCGGTATCACCACCCAGACGCGACCGGCGAAAAGATTGTAGTCGTGAAACATGGCGCTCCAAGGCAGGCCGGAGACGAAGCGGCCCATCCCGAACTCAAAAACCAGGGTCATCGCCAACCAGATCAAACCGATCGCCCAGGCTTGTCGGGATGAGGCGAGCGGCCACTTCGTAGTCAGAACCCGGAAGGAGATCACGAAAAGCACCAGCAAAGCCGCCGTGGATATCTGATGCGCCGCCAAAGCGCCGAAATGATCCGCGTACACCCCATCCCGCACCCCACCGTTGAGGATCGCCAAGACCATCATCCCGAACCATGCGCAAACATACTTGAACAACACTGCATCACCTCCAAGGAATGACCGGGTTTTCGGGGTCGGGTCGGTACTGCTCTTCATCGGCCCGGCCCGTCGGGATTCATCCGCCGCCGCGCAATTGGACCCGCACGTCGTCGCGCTGGGCCAGGCCGTACTGCACCTTGATCAGGTAGTCCACGGACCCTTCCTGGAACCGACCGACCATCAGGATGGCGCACGCCAGGCCAATGCCGGCCACGGACAGCAGGGTCTTGACCGGGCGACGCTCCATGTTCCGCAGCACCATGCGCGACGTCTGGCCCAGCAGAGAGATCAGCAGAACCATCCGGGCGTAGTGCGTACAGATTCGCGCATTGGAGTAGCCAAAGGCCTTGAGAATGGCGATCTGTTCGCGCTGGGTGCTGATCAACCGGGTGAAGATCACGTTCAGCAAAAAGGCGGCCACCCCCAGAAAGATAGTTGGAAACAGGGTGGCCATGGTGGCCAGTTGGTCCAGCTCAACGGAAAGATAGTGATGGGAAAGCTGGTCCTCGCGGCCCACGGCCCCCTGGCAGCGGACCAGGCCGCTGGTGGGCCGATCCAGGCCGCCCAGAATGTTCAGCAGCGTGGACTTGCCGCTCCCCGAAGGTCCCAGCAGAACCACGAATTCGCCGCGGTACAAGTCCAGATCCACCCCGCGCAAGGCAAAGACCTCCACTTCGCCCATGCGGTAAATCTTGGTCAGTGCTTCGGCATGGAACACGACCCTGGCAACTTCGGAAGCTTCAGAGGTTCTCGACTTTTCCGACGTTTCAGCATGTTTCAAGGAGGACATGATCGCTCTCCTGTTTCGTGAGATTCTTGACTTGCATCTGAAAAGCGCTAATTTCTCCCCTCATCCCCTATTTTCCAGGGAGTCGCAGCCATGCAGATCATTCTTTTTTCACATCTCGTCCCCCCGCCGCAACGGGATGCCTTTCCGGATGCACCATCATTCTTATGGTGCATGGCCGGGGCCTGAAGGCGCCCGCCGCGTTCAGGCCCACCCTCCCGGTGTTGATCCCGCTTCGTTCGGTCTCTTTCCCCAATCCGAGAGACTTCATTCGCAAAACAGACGACATGGACCGCGAGCCGAGATTTCGGAACCTTGGAATCGTCCGGGTTCTGGTCCGAGCTTATCCGTTGCGCCCCAAACTGTGAACTCAATAGAGACCTCGGTCTTGAGCCTGATATTGGAGTCATCATGACGCAAATTGTCAAACGTCCGGAAACTCTCCCGGAAATTCGACCACCCGAGGTCCGGCGGCTGGAACCGGTCCGGACCCAAACGGTTACCTTTGAAGGCCCCGGAGAAACCCTGCACCTGGAGTCCGGCCAGACCCTGCACCCCGTCACCGTGGCGTATGAAACCTACGGTCAACTGAACGAGGCCCGGGACAACGCCGTGCTGGTCTGCCACGCCCTGTCCGGGGACGCCCACGCTGCTGGGTATTACGGTCTGGAAAAGGATGAAAAACCGGGCTGGTGGGACGTCCTGATCGGGCCGGGCAAGGCGCTGGACACGGACAAGTACTTCGTGATCTCCAGCAACTTCCTGGGCGGGTGCAAGGGCTCCACCGGGCCGTCCAGCATCGATCCGGCCACGGGCAAGCCCTACGGGCTGGACTTCCCCTTCTATACGGTCAAGGACATGGTCCAGGTCCAGCGTCGGCTGCTCAAGCACCTGGGTGTGCCCCGGCTGCTGGCCGTGATCGGCGGGTCTCTGGGCGGAATGCAAGTCTTGCAGTGGGCCATCAGCTTCCCGGAAATGGTCCGAGGGGCCATTCCCATCGCCACCACGGCCCGCCTCTCGCCCCAGGCCATCGCCTTCAACGAGGTGGCCCGGCAGGCGATCATGAGCGACCCGGACTGGAACGGAGGCCAATATCCCCTGAACGCCCAGCCGGAACGAGGGCTGGGACTGGCCCGGATGATCGGGCACATCACCTATCTGTCCGAACAGGCCATGCTCCGCAAGTTCTCCCGCCGCTACATCAACGGTCAGGGCCGTTCCTTCTGCCTGACCAAGGACTTTCAGGTGGAAAACTACCTGCACCATCAGGGATCGAGCTTCGTGCGCCGCTTCGATGCCAACACCTATCTCTACATCACCCGGGCTATGGACTACTTCGACCTGGAGGCGGCCTACGGCCGCCTGTCCACGGCCTTTTCCGGCTGCCGCTGTCCGTTTCTGGTCGCCTCTTTCACCAGCGATTGGCTCTTTCCACCAGAGCAGTCTCGGGAACTGGTCCAGGCCCTGCGCCGGGTTGGCCTGGACGTGTCCTACTGCAATATCGA
>SKYX01000219.1 GCA_007127655.1 Desulfonatronum sp. | reverse complement strand
CGGCCGGCCCATGTCCCGGCAGGTCGGGAACCGTCGAAACGGATCGTCCCAAATGACCCAGATTCCGGCGTTCTGCATGCCCTGGCATACCGCCGTGAGCAATGCCTTCCAGGAAATCCTGGCAGCGCCGTTGCGCGGCATGCTGGACATCGCCTTGACCCCCTGGGACCAGAAACCCCAAGCACCCCTGGACGTCTTGGACCGTGATCCCGGACGGCCCCTGATTTTCTGCCAACTGCCCCCGCCTCCGGAACTGCTGCGCCGGGACACGGCCCGGATCGTCTGGCTACCCATGTGGGACAACGTGGCCCGGTGGCCCGAGTCCTTCTGGGCCGGGCTGGCCCGGTCGCCGGCCCGGCCGCGCATCGTGGCCTTTTCCCGACCCGTGGAGCAGCGTGCGCGGCGCTTCGGTCTGCCCACGCTGCGCGTGCGTTTCTATTTTGAACCTGAACGGTTTGAGCCTGTCCGGCGAGATTCCCAGCGGACCATGATCTATTGGAACCGGGTCGGTCTGTACAGCGAAGCGGCTATCCGCCGCATCTGCGCCGATCTGGCCGTGGAAAGACTGATCCATATCCATCGCCCCGACCCGGGATACGACCATCCTGGCCTGACTCTGCCGGAGAGCCTGGGAAAAACCCAGGTCCGGATCATCCGCGACTTTCTCCCGGACACCGAGCATCAACGGCTCCTTGCGCAAAGCACCCTCTGCCTGGCCCCCCGGGCCCGCGAAGGCGTCGGCCTGACCGTGCTCCAATCCATGGCCCGCGGTGCCTGCGTTCTGGCCTACGACGGCCCGGCCACCAACGAATACGTGGTCCACGGCCACAGCGGCCATCTGTTTCGCTCCTCTTCCCGAACCATGCACAAGTGGCGCAAGTCCCTGGGCAAGCGCTGGCACCGCCTCACGGGGAAGCCACACCCCTACCTCTACCATATGGTCGGGGTCAGACAGGTCGGGTCGGTGCTACGCCGGATTGATCCGGATCAACTCGGCGCGACGGCCCGGCAAGAGCATGAGCGGGGATATGCGCTCTGGAAAAGCGGGTTGGATGGGTACGGTGAATTCCTGAGTGAATGGTAGAGGCGGAGACTGACAGGGTTACAAATCTATCCAGGCCAGGGGATCGGGGAGCAGGGCTCCGTTTTTTTCGCGCAGGGTCCGGACGTTCAGGCGTAGGGGCACGAAAAGGTTCAGGATCGCCGCGCCAAAGGGCACCTTGCGCGCCACACGGCGAAAGAGCTGGGCCGCCTTGATTTCACGGGGGGAGAAGTACTTGCGGGTGACCTCTTCCCGCTCCCGGCGGTGAGCCGTCTCGGACGCAGCGTCGTTGGACACGCCGCCGATGCGGAATACCGCCACCGGGCGTTTCAGGTAGATGCCCCGGATGCCGTGCCTGAGAAACGCCCGCAGCAGCCATTCGTGATCCGCGGCGATGCGCAGCTGGGGGGCGAACATCCCGCACCGGTCAAAGATGTCCCGTCGATAGAAGATGGCCTGCTGGGTGATGGTCCGTTCCACCAGGGTCAGACGATTTACCTGGCGGTGGCGGCGATAACTCTGGACCCGCCTCTGTCCTTCGTCCAGCAGAACCACGTCCCCAAAAACGATATCCGCGTCCGGAAGCGTCAGGCATCGGCTCATGGAGGTCAGCACGTCCGGACCGAAGAGCATGTCATCGTCGTTGAGAAAATGCAGGGCCTCGCCCGTTGCCTGGGCGATACCCTTGTTCATGGCCTGGTAGATGCCGCTGTCTGCTTCCCGGAGGTGGCGCACAGGGTAGGGTGCCGTCCGTGCGTATTTGGCGACCAGCTCCTCGGTGCCGTCGGTGGACAGGTTGTCCACGATAATGTGCTCCCAGGGCGGAGTTTGCTGGCTGGCAACGCTTTCCAAAGAGGAACGCAGCCGTTCGGCCCGGTTCCACGTGGGAGTGACGATGGAGATTTTCATGACTGAACGGCCCGCCACCAAGCTGTTGAGCGGTTTTCCCATGTGAACTCCCCCCGGCGAGCTCGGCAATGGGCCGTCATGGTCCGGACAAGGTCCGCGTCGCGCATGATCCGGGCCAGAGCATCGGCCATTTCAGCGGTGTCCTCAGGGGCGAACAGCAGCGCCTCCCGCTCCGGTCGCAGCACCTCCGCGATGCTGGGTAGGTTCGCGGCCAGAATCGGGCGGTTCAGTCCCAAATAGTCATAGGCCTTGGTAATGGCCACGTACGGCATACGTCCCCGGTTCAGGGCCGGAATGATCAGGGCGTCCACGTCCCGCAAGAACCGGGGCAGTTCCCCAGGAGCCACCGGCCCATGGACCTGGACCGTCTCTTCACTCCCGGCAGTCAGTCCGCGCAAGGCTTCCACCTCCCGAGGATTTCCTCCAGCGATCTTCAGTCGCAGCGGCGCATGGACGCGATCAACGACTTCCCTCCAGACCCCTGCGAGCCACTGGACACCCTGCTCCGGGTAGAGAGAGCCGATATAGGCCAGGGTGAAGGGGCGGGAAGCGCCCGGCTCCGGGGGGGGGACGTCGTGGGGATCAAACCCGCAGGCCAGCCCCAGATTCACCACCGGTTTTCCGGGGGCAAGCTTTTGGAGCTGGCCGCGCAGAACCTCGGTGGTGGTCAGCAGGACGTCCGCTTCCTCAAACACGGCCTGCTCGACCCTGGCCTCCTTGGATTCCGGACCCCGCTCCAGATGCGCCAGCTGATGTACTTCATAAATTCTTCGTACGCTTCGTTCCAGCTCCAACCCATGAGATCGGCGGAACAGGAACCGCATCAACCCGGCAAAGCTGGCGCTGGCCAGGATGTCTCCCGGGCGCATTCGACGGCGCAGGAACAGATGACACGCCCAGTAGTAGACCGCATTGACAGTCACTCCGCGCTTCCCCCTGGCCCGACGCAGCGCGGACAGGGGGTGCAGGCGCAGGTTGGGCGGTGAGGAAAGCCCCACCCGCTTGAGTCCGTCCACAATGCCTTGGTCGTGGCGGAGTCCCCGGAGCGTTGCTGCAACGAGTGGTCCGGGGTAGACTAGGTACACCGCTTTGTCCGGTGCCGTCTCAGCAAGTCCTTGGCAGGTGCGCAGGCAGTAGAGGCCATGAGCCGAACCGTCAAAGGGATCCTGGTTGATGACGAAAAAAAGCGTGTTCATCCCCGGCCTTCATCCTGGAGCAGTCCGTCGCAGGCCTGGAGGACCATGTTGACGCTGATCCGCTCCGCGGGTGAGCGCGATGATTCTTCGCCCGTTGGTTCTGGTTGGATCACCACGTGCCGGGTTTGCCACGGGGCCCATTCAATGGGGCTGGAACCCATGAACAGGGCTGCGGTGGGGCAGGAGCAGGCCGCGGCGAGGTGCATGGCCGCGGTGTCCACGCCGACGAACAAGACGGCTCTGTGCAGCAGCCCGGCCAACTGGGCCCAGGAGGTTTGCCCGGACGTGCTGATGATTCGTCCGGGGAACGATCTGCTCAGGGTGGTGCACAGCCGGACCTCTTCCTGGTCCGGACCGCAACTGAGCACGATGGTCGGGACACGCTCCAGAAGCCTGGCGCAGAGATCCCGCCAGCGCTGTTCGGGCCAGCGTTTGATGGACCACCGCGTTCCGGGGTGGAGTACGGCGAAGCGCGTCAGGTTGCCCGCTGGAGACCAGGGCCGGGAACGCTCACGGGCAAAGGACAGGGGCGGAATGGGGAGAGGCAGCTGCTCGGGAAGACAGTCGCTAACCGTGTAAAAATCCTTTTCCACCTGGTGGCTCTTGTACCACCAGAAATCGGAAAAATCCGTGAACGTCCGTTTCCACCACCAGTGCAGCGGTCGGCCCGCAGCATTGGCGCAACGCCGTCTGGCCCCGCTGATCAGGGTCAGCCAACGGCCCCGATCCCCGTCGCCCAGTTCAAAGGCGTAGTCGAAACGCTCCCGGCGTACTGTGGCTGCCAGACCGAAATCCGCGGCCCAGTTCCAGGGGCGGCGGTTGTTCTTCTCCGGAGCGGCAGCGGTGAGGATCCGGTCGATTTCCGGGCACCCGGCCAAAATGCCTTCGCATCCCCGGCGTACTACCACCCATATCTCGGCTTGAGGATAGGCCGCCCGGACGGAGCGGATCACCGGTGTCAGCAGCAGGCTGTCCCCGATGTGCTTGAGTTTGACGAACAGAAATTTCATGCCTGCTCACCGTTCTCCCATAAGCCAGCGCCAGTACCATATTTTTTGCCAAAGCCGATTTCTCTTGCGTTGGATTTGCACATCACGGGTACGGTCAATCAGCACTTCCCAGCGAAAGCGCAAGAACATTCGACTGTGTCCGGCGTCCCCGCCGTACTGCTTTATCTCGTGTTCCTTGCGTGCGTCCACGGGGGTGTTAGGGCCGAGGTCGCGCTCCAGGCTGTGGTATGAAGCCTCCCAGTCGATATCCCCCCTTGGAGAGCACCGGTATTTTTTGGGCAGGTAACGTTGTCTGGAGCCATGATATTTCTGGAATTTGACAAAACGATAGTCATCAGAACCGTAATGACCGGAAAATTCTTCGTCATACCCGTAAAGTCGCATAAACCTTGCCCGGGAAAGCAGAAAGATATTGGAGTGCCCCTTGCGCAATCTGCCTGTGGTCGGGCAAGTGCGGTAGATTTTGAAAAAATCTCGGCCGCATTCACGCATGCGAACCATCTTGCTTAGGGTTGCCTCGGGAAATTCATGGTCAATGTCTGTCAGCAAGACCTTGTCCGAAGCGGCATAGACAACTCCCAAATTTCGAGCGCCAGGTTGATTCCACGGGATGTCATCCTCTATACGCAGCCACTTCAAATTAAGGTTCAGGTCCGGAACGTCAAACCGCAGAGGCGAGCAGTCGTCCACCACTACGAATTGAATCCTGTCCAGCAGCTCTGGCGCGTACCGCTGGTAGCGAGCCAGAAGGTCCAAGACGGTGTCCGGGCGTTTCTGGTCCAGATAGTAGTGGGTGACGTAGCTCAGTTTGATGTGGGAATTGTCGACCACTTGTCTGGGCTGCTTGATCAAAACGTTGCTCATGGTGATTTAACCAGTCACTATACAATATTTGCAGAGGGGGCTGCCAAAATTTTCCACGCGACATAGACAATGGATGCCGCAGATGCAATCACAACCAAAGAAAATAACATGACCTTGAAAACTGTACCATAATTCACTGAACTGTGGAGAAAAAAACAGTCCTTTCGGGAAAAAAGTGAAAAAGGCTGTGCCAATTTTTGATTCATTCTAGCTCTCAGCATGCGACGGCTGCTGAGATCGACGCCTCCTGTCACGGCCTGTGTAATCGAAACGATCCGGGTATCATCTCGCTCAGTGAGCCAAGCAAGCAGCGCGTCAAGCTCTCCAAGCGACAGGCGTCCTTGCAGGGCATCATGTTCGAGGAAATCGTAGATATGGAAAAGAACGACAATGACTGGCTGCGGATCCAACGATTTCCGAGCGATGATTATCGCATCCTGGAGCTGATGAAGTGAGCATGTGGCCGGGACAAATGCCAAAGCCGAGTCCTTCGGAGCCACGCCGCGGCAGTCTGCTGACAGGGTTGTGAAGCCAAGTTCCTCAAGGACTTTCAGCGTTTCGTGATCGTAGGCATTCCAAGGCGGGACGAACACCTGGGTGGGAACACCTACGACCCTTTCAAGATATGACCTGGCAGTGGTCAGCTTTTCAAGTTGAACCGCTCGCCCAAGACCGACAAACTCGCTCCTGCGATCAGGGTGCATTGATTGATGCGTATGCCCATGCAGGGCAATGTCGATTATGCCATCTTTGTGGCCTTGTCTGAGAATGGCGGCTTTGTCTTCCTGCAGAGGCAGGAGGGGCTGCGGGGATGGATCGAGAACATTTTGCGAGGCTATGAAAGGGATAGCACCAATTGTCAATGGAGCATCATGCTTTTTGAATGCGGCGATCACCTTCTCTTCTATTTCCGTTGGACTGGAAGAGGAAAAATCATCGTACCTGAATATCACATGTACGTTTTTATGCTTTTTTTTCATGGTGATAATCTTCTGCAAGGAACCTTTTTACACCAGAATTGCCAAATGATTTCAAAAGCATTTATTGCAACAGACATGCGAGCTGATTAGGGAATCGCTCTTGTTGTTTTACCTGTCGCCAGTGTCCTGTATGACTCTCAGCATCAATTGTTCCGTCCTTTGCCCCATCTGCTCCAGGGAATAATGCTCCCGGACCTTTGCCAGTGCCTTGAGCGTCATGTTGCTTGCAAGGCCCGGCTGACAAAGGATCCGGGTGATCGCCGCGGCCATGGCCTCCGGTTTGTTCGGTGGGACGAGCAAGCCGGTGCGCTGATGATCCACGATTTCCGGGATTCCACCGACAGTCGTGCCGACGAAGGGACACTGCGCGAACATGGCTTGCAGCCCAGCCTGGGGGATGCCTTCGTTTTTCGTGCTGGCCAGCACGGCCACGTCCAGGCCCCGAAAAAACGGCCAGACGTCTTCCTGGTGGCCAGGCAAAAGAATACGCGAGGCAAAGGGGCTTTCCCGGCTTCGTTTGGAATAATCGCCCATGACCGGCCCACCGCCTACCAGGAGCAGGCATGCGTCCGGCAGTGCGGCGGCCAGACGCTCGAAAGCGTCGATGAGCACGTACTGCCCTTTCCAGCTGCGCAGGACCGAAATCTGACCGATGAGCAGGGCGTTGTCCGGAAGATTAAATCTTTCGAGCAACGCAGTCCGGGCCTGCTCCCGCGAGGGTAAATCCGGCACCGCGATACCTGTGGGAATGGAGCTGACCTTGTCCGGCGACAGGCCCAGGGTGCGGCGCAGCTCGTTCTGAATTGTCCCGGCAGTGGTCACCACGTGATCGCACAGTCGGCGATACTGCCAGCGGTTCATGAAGTTGTTGCCTACCGGCGTGCTCACGTGGCGATAGCGAATTGCCGCCGGAACCTTGCAGGCCCTGGCCGCGGTCAATCCCACCCAACTGTCCACGCTACTGTGGGTGCAGACCACGTCTGGGCGGATGGTCTTGAATCGCCGCGCTAAGCGTATAAAATCCACTACCTTGGTCCGCTTGGCAAAGGGAATCGCTTCACAATCCAGCCCCGCTGCCCGTGCCCGCCGGAACAGTTCGCCGTGGGCCGGAGTGAACAGGTGCACGCGATGCCCCTGGTCCCGAAGCCAAAGCGCCTCGGTAAAGACTCGAATGTCCTGGCCGCCCCAGGCGTCCGAGGCTTCGGTGTGGATGATGGTCAGGGGGGCGTGTCGTGGGGGCATGCGAGAAGAGATCCAAAGATAATTATCCAAACCGCAGTGCCTTTACAGGATCCATGCGGGCCGCTTTGACGGCTGGATAAAGTCCGGAAACGATGCCGACAATAATGGACATCAGTACAGCAAGGGTTACGGACCACAAACTGACGGATGTTCTCCAGTGGATGAAGAAGTCGATGCCGAAAGCAACGCAGATTCCGGCCAGTACGCCGATGATTCCCCCGATGCAGGTCAACAGGGTTGATTCGCCAAGGAATTGCATGATGATGTGGCGTTGATTGGCACCGATGGCTCTGCGGATGCCGATTTCCAGGGTCCTTTCCGAGACGTTGGCCAGCATGATGTTCATGATTCCGATACCACCCACCAGCAGGGAAATGCCGGCGATGCCTCCCAGGACGATGTTGAAGATGCGCTGGGTTTGGTTGGCCTGGTGGAGCAGTTCCCTGGGGACGATGATCCCGAAGTCCTCCACCTCTTTGTGACTCCAGAGCAGGGCGCGGCGGGCCGCAAGGGCGAGGGGGCCGACGTCATCACTGGTTTTCGCGGTGATGATGATCTCGGAAAGTTCGCCGTACCGGTCCGCCGCAACCATGCCCCGGTGGCCGGGTGAGAGAGGGATGAGAACAACGTTGTTCAAATCCCGGTCAGCCACGGGCAAGGCCTCTTTATCCGTTACCGATCTGTTTCTCAAGACGCCCACGACCTGAAAAGGGGTCCTGTCGAGATGGACCACCGCGCCGACACCCCCTGCCGGCCCCAGGCGTCTGCTCAACTCAGCGCCGATTACGGCGATATGATGGGCATTCTCCACATCAATGTCAGCGATGAATCGGCCCTGTTCCATTCCAAGCCCCATGGCCCGCATGTAGCCGGGATTCACGGCAAGAAGCGTGATCGCCTCGGTCTCGCCAAGCTCGGCTACATTTGCTGAAACCTCGACAATGGCGGCCATGTTCGCGATGCCGGGGAGCTGGTGAAGCAGGTTATAGTCCGTGAAGGTCAGCCCCAGGGTTGTCCGCTGGCGGGCCTGCCGAATCTGCGCCTCGCTGAGGGGGATTTGGCGGATGATGACGTTGTTCATGCCCAGCCTGCCGTTCTGTTCCAGGGTTTCCTGCTTGGCGCCCTCGGCAATGGCCAGCATGGTCACCACGGCGATGACGGCGAAAACAATGCCCAGGGTGCTGAGCAGGCTGCGCAGCTTGTGCAGGGTCAGCGCCCGCCAAGCCTGGCCCCAGAGCCTGCGTCCGCCGGTGCCGGTCAGGTCAGGCCTGGTCATGCAGCAGGCCTTCCTTGATGTGCAGGATGCGATCCGCGGTCCGGGCCACGTCCCGGTCATGGGTGACCACCAGCAGGGTCGTTCCCTGACGGTGCAATTCCAGAAAAAGATCCATGATGGCATTGGAGTTGCGCGCATCCAGGTTGCCGGTGGGCTCGTCGGCCAGGATGACCATCCGGGCGGTCATGCCGGGACGAAGACGTGGATCGGACTGATCAAGGCTGACGATGATCCGAAAATATTTCAGACCGGCCTCTCCGGTTTTCGCGTCGGCGAGAACGCCGATGGATTCGACCGTGCCGCGCAAGGCCAGTTGCGGGTAGGCGTCCACGCGGACGCTGGCCGACTTGCCGATGTCGATCTTGTGCAAATCAACCTCACGGACCTGCGTGATGACGATCATCCTGGAGATGTCCGGAAGATAGACCAAAGGCTGATTTTGCCAGACCTGGTCGCCGATGCGCGGTTTGCGGAAGGTGGTGCCGCGAATGTCCTCGGCCAGCACGGCCATGCCGTCACTGGGAGCGATAATGGTCGCGCCCTCCAGGTCGGCCCGGGCAATGCCCAGATTGTGCTCAATCGTTGTCATTGCATGTTGGGCCTTGGACAGTTCG
>SKYX01000335.1 GCA_007127655.1 Desulfonatronum sp. | reverse complement strand
GCCCCAGTCGGCGTAGGGCCGGCCGCGGAAGAACAGCGTCCCGGCATCCGGTCGCTCCAAACCCAGGGCAAGACGGGCCAGCGTGCTCTTGCCTGACCCGCTTTCCCCCACCAGGGCCACGATTTCCCCCGCTTCCACCGCCAGGTCGATTCCCTCCAGGGCCGTGTGCGACGTTTTCCCGAATACCCGGTAGTTTTTGCGGATCGCCCTGGCTTCCCAGAGTGTGGTCACGTCTCCCCTCCATTTGTCAGTGCGTCCAGGGTCGCCAGCCGGCCTCGGTCCATGACCACCAGGTCGTCCGCGTACCGGCGGACCAGATCCAGGTCGTGGCTGATGAAGAGTACGCCCATGCCCTCGACGGTCCATTGCCGGATCAGGTCCAGCAGTTCCTTGCGCAGTCCGGCGTCCAGGGCCGTGGTCGGCTCATCAGCCACCAGCAGGCTGGGCGCGCCGGCAACGGCCATGGCCAGGACAACCCGCTGGGCCATGCCCCCGCTGAGCTCGTGGGGATAGGCGGCCAGCACCCTTTCGGGATCATCAAGTCGGACCTTGTCCAGCAGGGCCAGGCATTGCGCCCTGGCCTGGGTGCGGGACGGTTTCTCCCTGTTGTGAAGCGCCTCGGCCAGTTGCGACCCAACCCGACGCACCGGGTTCATGGCCGCCACCGGGCTTTGGGGCACAAAGCCGATCTCCCTGCCGAGCAGGGAGCGAACTCCGGTCCGGTCCAGTTCCCCGCCTTTGAAAAACACCCGGCCCGAGGTCAGCTTGACACCCTGGCGCAACAGCCCGAGTACGCCGCGCACCAGGGTCGTTTTTCCGCTTCCGCTGCGGCCCACGAGGCTGACGAAACGTCCGTGGGCCACATCAAGGGAAACGTCACGGACAGCCTGAAGTGCGCCCCGCGACGTTGTGTAGGTGATGCTCAGATTTTCGACGGCAAAGAGGCTCGCGGGGCGCATGGGGGATGGATTCCGTTTAGGGCTTGGCCAGATCGCGGTACAACTGCCATGTGCCCACGGAGACCGTGAAATCGGCAAAGTCCCTGGAAACGGCGATGACATTATTACGATGAAAAAGCACCCAGGCCGGCATCACCTGGCCGAGACCGTCCTGAATGGCATGGTGCAGCTCCAGGCGACGTTCCCGGTCCGCGGTGCTCTCCAGCTCATCGATGAGCGCCGTAATTTCCGGGGAGGTGGAGACCTTGTAGGTCGAATTGTCGTGGTAATATCCGAACCGGTAATGGGTGAAGGGCTCGTTGTGGGGGATCAGCCATTGTCCGAGCATCAGCAGGTCGTAGTCCCCGTTGCGGAATTGTTCGGTAATCGCCGCGGACTCCACGGGGTTGAGCACTACCTCGCAACCTACGGCCTTCAAGGCATGCTGGATCGCCGCGGCCAAAAGCATGTTTTCGGCGTTATTGGCCACTACGGTCAGAGACAGTTTCATGGGCGAACCATCCTTTTCCAGGACCCCGCGCGGTCCGACTTTCCATCCGGCTTCCGCCAGCAACCTCTTGGCCTGGTCCAGGTCAAAGCGCGGCATGTACGGCGTGGGCGAAACGTACGCCCCGAATCCGGAGGCGAAGAAGGTCCGCCCCGGTTCGGCGGTTTCGCCCAACAGCTCCGGAATCATGGTTTCCAGGTCCAGGGCCTTGGCCAGGGCGCGACGGACCCGGGCATCGGAAAGAAGAGGACGCCGGGTGTTCAGGTAGATGTTTTCCGATGTCTGGCCGGTCCGTTTCAGGATGGTGAACGCCTCGTTTTTTTCAAGCCGCTGGACCGCGGTCAGGGCCCCCCGGAGGCTGACCAGGTTTACGTCCCCGCTTTCAAAGGCCATGACCCGGGCGTCCGGATCGCGGATGATCCGGAAGATCACCTGGTCGGTGCGCGGCTTGCCGCCCCAGTAGCTGGGATTGGCCTTGAGCACGCACTCCCTGCCCTTTTGCCAGGATTCCACCGTGAACGGTCCCGTGCCGATCGCCGCGACCACCTTGCCTTCGTCATCCAGAGCGGCGGGACCGACAATGGACAGGAAGGGCGGAGTCAGGTGGGAGTCGAAAATGAATGTCGGCGCGTTCATCCGGAACACCACAGTTGCCTCGTCCGGCACGCTGATCTCCTCGATTCCGGAAAGCCAGCTTTTTTGGGCACCTTCCCGTAGACGCTCGAAATTCATCTTGACCACCTCGGCGGTCAAGGGTGATCCGTCGTGGAAGACCACGTCCGGACGCAGGAAGAAGGTCCAGGTCCGTCCGTCCAGGCTTGCTTCCCAGTGGGTGGCGAGGCTCGGCGTGACCTTGAAATCCAGATCCAGCTCCACCAGCGTGTTGTAGACCAGGGGGCGAAAGGCCCAGGGTGATTCATTCAGCGCGGGATCGAAACCGGCAATGTCCACATCCTCGCCGATGATCACCGGGGTCATGGCGGCCTGGGCCGTTTGGCCCCGGACCAGCGCAAGGCCCAAACTCAAGACAAGGGCCAATACCAAGGCCAGGGTCTGGAAGGCCGTGCCCAGCCGTCTGACGCAAGCGTTCATGTGCTCCTCCATGATGTTGCGGACTTCATGTGGAAGTCCTGGTTCTAAAGGTATCCCTTGCGGGACAGGTCCAGTTTCTTCTGCAGCCCCATACCCATCAGCTGCCCGCCCAAGACGGCCAGAAAGATGCAGAACCCCGGCAGGAAGAACAGGTATGGCGCGGATTGCATGTAGGTCTTGCTCTCGCTGAGCATGGCCCCCCACTCCGGAGCGGGGGGAATGGCACCCAGGCCGAGAAACGAGAGAGATGAGACGCTGAGTACGATTCTGCCCATTTGTAGTGTCGCGAGAACGGCGACGGAGGGCAGAAGTTTGGGCAGAACGTGGCCGATCATGATCGCCCAGGTTCCTGCTCCTGAAATAATCGCGGCCTGGACATAGGCCCGCTCCCTCAGGCTGGCCGTCATGCTCCGGGCCAGCCTGAAAAACCGGACCCACTGCACCCCGCACAGGGCCAGGATCACGCTGGAAAGGCCGGGTCCGAGGATTCCGGCGATGGCCAGGGCCAGAATCAGTCCGGGAAAGGCCATGACTCCGTCGGTGAACCTGGTCAGCAGGCCGTCGACCCAGGCCGGGCCCTGACCAGCCAGACAGCCAAGCAGGGTTCCGGAGAGAACCGTGAACGAGAGAATGGCGAAGACCGCGGTGAAGGTGATCCTGGCTCCGTGCAACAGGCGGGACAGGACGCATCTGCCCAGCTGGTCCGTGCCCAGGAGAGCGGAGCTTTCAAAAGGTGGAATCAGGCGCTGGGACAGGTTGACGTCAATGGGGTTGGCCGGGGCGATCAGGGGCGCGAAAAGAGCCAAGCCGGCAAGAGTCCCCAGCAGCAGCGCTCCGCAACTCAGGGTCACCGTGCCCTGCTTGTGGCGAAAAAGCCCGCAGCTCACCGTGCCTCCAGGCGCACCCTGGGGTCTATCCAGGCGCAGAGCAAGTCAGCGGCCAGATTCACCAGGGTGAAAACTCCGGCCATGGCCAGGACGTAGCCCATGACCACGGGGAAGTCCCGGTTGAAGACCGCCTCCACGGCCAGCACTCCCATTCCGGGCAGGGCGAAAATGTTTTCCACCAGGACGGTCCCGGCCAGGAGCATGCCCACGGTCACGCTCAGCGAGGCGACCAAAGGAATCAGGCTCGGCTTGAGGCGGTGAAGCAGCAGTATCCGGGTTTCGGACAATCCTTTGGACCGGGCAAACAGAACGTATTCCTCGTCGTCCGTTTCCTGGATGCACGCGGCGAACAAGCGTGCGTTGTACAACGCGGGGCCCAAAGCCAGGGTCAGGGTCGGCAGAACCATGGACCAAGGGCGTCCCAGGCCGACGGCCGGAAAATAGCCGAGCTGGACCGCGAAGATCCACATCAACAGCAGCCCGAGCCAAAAGGATGGGACCGCGCTACCGAAGACCGCGCCGGCCCTGGTCAGATAGTCCCACAGCCCACCTTCCCTTGCGGATGCCAGGCCCAAGACCAGAGAAACGATCAGGGTCGCCAACAGGGCTCGAAGGGTCAGGTCCAGGGTTACCGGGAAAGCCCGCTTGATTTCATCGCCGACACGAGCACTGGTATAGTAGGACCCGCCCAAGTCGCCCCGGACAATCCGCGAAAGCCAGACCGCATACTGGACAAAAAAGGGCCGATCCAAGCCCAGTGCCTGTCGCGCTTCAGCCAGTGAGTCCTCATCCGCGACGGACTCCTGCTGCTGGAGCAGAATCAAGGCCGGATCACCCGGCGCGGCCTTGAGCAGGCAAAAGGTCAGGAAGGTGACGAACAGGGCCGTGATGAACACGCCCAAAAGTCGCTTGGTCGCGAAACGAAGCATGGGTGACCTTTGTCCGGAAGGATCAGGGTTCGACTATTGCTCTTCAGAACCGGTCCCTTATGGGTTGAACAAGGCCCCAAAGGCGGTGACGTCCAAATTCTCGCCCAGTTCCATGCCCATCAGCCCGAAATAGTTGGTCAGCCTGCCGTCGCTGTTGTCCCTGTGGCCGTTGGAACTCCGGAAGCTCCGGCCCAGGCAGTCGTCGACCTTGCCGTTGTGCTCCGCCGTTTCGATGAAGGTGGAAGAGCTGCCTCCGGCGGCCTTCAGGTCCGTGCGGACACCTTCCGTGCGCATGCGTTTGGGGTCGATGTTGATCATGGCGAAGGCATTTCCGAAGTGCTGCGGCTGAGGACTCTTGAAAACCTGAATGGAGAAAGCCGGGTCGATGAAGAGCAGGTGAAGACTTTGATCGATTGACGCATGAAACTCCTCCCATTGGGGTTACGGGGTATGAACAGCCATCAAGGCAGTCTGGATATGCATTCAATAAAGAAGCTTTGATTGTTATATCATAGATAAATATTTTACAAGAAAAATGTATAATATTAGAAATCGTGTTACAAGTGTGGGCATGAAGTGTTACTTTTCGAGGGTCTCGCTGGTCCATAACGGGACGTTTGCCCTGTGTGGCATAGCTGAAAATGTGTCGCAGGATTTCTCCACATTGCCCGAAACAATTGGAACGGCGAATGCTCTTGCGGCAATGCAATAGATTGAGTCTATTTGACTTTTCCCGTTCTTGTTCTTACCTGAAAACAGGAACAACGCCGCAAAAACAAACACTTAACCCAAGAGGAACAAACGACATGATTGAAATCACCCCTTCCGTGAAGGAACAACTGGACAACCATTTTCAAGGCAAGGCGCAATCTCCGATTCGGGTCTATCTGGCTGCCGGATGCGGTGGGGAGCGGCTCTCCCTGGCTTTGGACACGGAACAGGATACCGACCTGGTGCAGGAACTCAGCGGCTACACCTTTGTCGTGGACAAGGGATTGAGCGAAAAAGCCGGGGCCATCAGGATCGACATGACGCCGTACGGATTCGCCATCACCTCCGAGGTGCAGGTGGGCGGTGGAGGCGGTGGGTGCGGAGGAAGTTGTTCGTCTTGTTGATGAGATGTGTGGGAGTGAATGGGAAAAGAGGCGTGGCTCGTCGGTTGCGTCTCTTTCTATAAATTCCGCTACAATGCGCCGTGCATTGCGGCTCCCAGGGCACCGACCATGTCCGGTTGCTCCGGGACGATGATCCGGCTCATTTCGACCGATCTAAAAATACCGCGATGGGCCAGACCATCCACCCCAGTCGCTTTCGTGATAAATTGCCCGGCAACCGGCAACGGTCTCGCCTCTGCCCTCTTCCGTTTTTTTCTCTATGTCCCTGGGGTTGGCCCCGTATTCCGCCCAGAAAAGGTTGGCCCCGGCAACAGCGCCCAGCGTACAAGGTTCATGCGTGCAGATGCCTGCCACGTTTCGTGATGTTCCCAGCCTGGTCACGGCGACGATCTGGGCCATGCGCAATTCACTGATCATTCCGCGTGCGGCCATATCCGTTCCGGGAATGGAGATTCTCCTGGCCGCGCCGCTGAAAGCGGGCTCCAGGGAGGAGCAAAGCAGTATCCTTTCCGCCAATTCCTCGTCCGAGTGTTCCGGACCCACTGGTTCGACGCATGTGCCCACGGCCAGACCGGCCTCCTTGAAATTGTCGATGCTCCGCAGCCTCTTGTCCACGGGCAGGTTGGTGTCGACGCCTTCTCGCAGGCGGACCGCGTGATAGACGCCGGCAATGCCGGCATCCTTGAGTCTGACCGCGTTCCTGTATGAAAGGTCGCCGATGTTGGTGATAAGGACCGTTTCGGGCGCTACATGCTTTTTGACCTCCTGGGCCATTTCCAGAAAGCGTTCGAAGGGATACTGCGCCGTGGCCATCATGTATACGGCGTTCGCGCCGTCATCCTCGAATTGACGGGCATAGGCCACGGCCTGTTCAGGGCTTGCCTCGAATGATTCCGTGAACACCTTGTTGACCCTGGCAAAGGAGCAGAAAAGACACTCGCAGCTGCATGGCGCAAGATTCACGGCAAACTGGGCATGCACTTCGGCCTGTTTGCCGGTCAGCTCCTTGGAGATCCGGACGGACTCGGCCATGACCATGTATGATTCCAGGGAGTCCGGTGCCAGCCCGAGCAGAAAAACAAGCTCTTCCCGAGACAAGACTTCGCCTGCATCGGTTTTCTTGAGAATATCATTGATATGCATTTTTTTTCCTTGATTCCATCCGATTTTCTGAATCACCGGCAAGATTGCCTGCCTTGCTGCATCCGTTGTAACCGCCGCTTGAGCAGCAGCCTGTTGACATAGGTCATGGGCGCTTTCGAAACCCTGCTCCGTCCGGCCAGGGCCTTTTCCGGCTCGAACAGGATTTCCCCCACATGGCTGACCGAAGCGATCCGGCCCAGGAATCCGGCGCACCCGGCGCAGTAGGTCACGATGCGGTCGTCTCCAGCCGCAATTTTTCGCTTGTCGCCCCAGGCCTTGGCGAAGCCGGGATGATGAAACCCGACCGCACCGCCTTCGCCGCAGCACAGGGTCCGCTTTCCGCTATTCTTCATCTTCCGGACGGTCAGTCCCTGGCCGGTGAGCAACGTTCGGACCGCTTCCTGGACAGCTTCCTCATGACGCAAGGGGCAGGGATCATGCACGACGACCTGTCCGACCGGCCCGACCTGTCTGCCGGGCCTGGGTTGGGCGTTGCGTGCCAGGACTTCATAAACGGTCGTGGTCTTCAACGGCCCGCCGTATTTGGCAAAGACCTTGTAGCAGTTTGGGCAGGCCACGATCACTTCGGTAACTCCCTGCTCCACCAGGCGATCGCGAATGGCCTGAAACCTTTCCAGAAAGTATTCCTGTCGGCCCAGGTCATGGGAGGGCTTGTGGCAGCAGTCCAGAACCATGCCCAGGTCGGGAAAGGTTTGGGAGAGCTGCTCAAAGAAACGCCACGTGATCCCGGGCCGCGTTCCTGGCAGGGTGCATCCGGGAAAGAACACTGTCCGCGGGCCTTCTGGCGGATACCAGGCGAACAGGTCTGAATGCCCGCGCTGTTCGTACTTGATCAGGGGGGCGAATCGGGAGAGGTCCACGCTGCCGGTCTCCACGGCCTGGCGGCGCAAGGCCAGGAACATGTCCGCCGGCGAGAGCTTCTCCGGACAGACCGCGCCGCAAAAATTGCACAGACTGCATTCAAAGGGATCGACGCGGTTTGTCTCGGCCAGAATCCCCGCCGCAATGGCCGCAGGCGTTCCATATTTGGCCAGAAAAGGGCACATGGTCACGCAGGCCATGCACGCATTGCAGCCGGAAGCAATGGTCTGCGCTTCCCGTGCGGCTTCCGCATTCGGTGCGCCCTGTGGAGTAAAGGAAACAAGGGGGGCGCTTTCCAGATAACCTTCCTCGGCTTTGTCGTCGGCGGTTTGCGACTTGCGCCGATACCAGTTCAGCGTCTTTTTGGCTACCAGGGGGAAGAGGCCCAGAAGAGCGAAGGCGATCAGCATCCGGGTCGAGAAAATCCCCGCCGGGGAAGTCAGACGTCCCAGCTCGCTGCCGGCATTGACGAAAACAAAAGTGCCGGGAAGCATGCCCAGCTGGGAAACCCAGTAGAAGGTGCGCAGACGCATCGCGGTCAGGCCCATGACCAGATTGATCATGAAAAAGGGGATGGCTGGAATCAGGCGCATGGAAAACAAATAGAATGCCCCCTCCCTGGCAATCCCCTGGTCCACTCTGGACACGGCTTGTGGAAATTTGTGCTTGACCCAGTCCCGGAGCAGGAGCCGTGACAACATGCAGGCCATGGTCGCGCCAATGGAGCTGGCGAAGGAAATGATGATCGTCCCGGTCACGGCCCCGAAAAGCGCCCCGGCCAGAAGCCCCAGGACTGTGGCCCCGGGCAGGTTGAGGGGAACCACAATCAGGTAGATGGCCAGGAAGCCAAGGACAAACCGCAAGGGATTGGTCTGAAAGAGTTCCTGAAAATGGGTTTGGGAGGCCTTGATGGCCTCAAAGGTCAGACGCTCGTGCAGCTGCAGACCGAAAAACAGGCCAACAACGACCACGATGCCAAGGCCCAAAAGGATTCTTTTGGCAAACACGGAAATCTCCACATTGCACACGAAACGTTCCATGCAGTTTACAGAACAATTTTAATGACTTACTCCTAACAGCCTGCAAGAAAAAACAAGAAATTTTGAACCGCCCGCTACGCTTGAGGCGCAGGGGGCGCAAAGAAAATATTTTGGAAAGCAGGGAAAGAGCTGCTTTCCAAAAGGATGTCTCACCCCTGTCGGGGGGAATTCTTCTTGGCGTCCTCCGCGTCACGAGCGAAGCGGGCGGTTTAAGCATCATCTTGTTTGGGTTGCGGGCATGGCCCGCGTTAGCAAGGAGAAGGGGGAAGGGTGACCTGAGCCGCGTTGAGAGACGCGACCGGTGTCGGAAGGCTTGGCGTTGGGAGACGGGGAGTCGGCTCAGAGTGGATGCCGGGAGTTCACGACGGAGTGGGCTCTCCATGGTGTCCGGCTCTTTGGAACCGGACCCAGGGAGATGGTGGAGGAAGGAGCGTCATACTGATTCTTCGATATGTTCATCCATACCGTTCCCGAAGCATTCGGGCGGCCAGGACGATGTTCCGGATCTTGGCCGCGGCCACCTCTTCCACGTTGACGCAGCGGTTGGCGAAGCAGCCGAAGCCGCAGTCCGTGTTCAGAAAAAGCTGATCCGGTCGATAGTGGCGCAGCGCCAGTTCGGCCTTGGCCACGATTTCCTCGGGGGAT
>SKYX01000389.1 GCA_007127655.1 Desulfonatronum sp. | reverse complement strand
CGCCGCACCGAGCTGCGGCTGAACATCCTGGGGTATATCCTGGGCCGCACCCCGCTGCTGGACATGGCCCTGGAAAGTCGCGAACATGCCCTGCGTCTGGCTGAAGAAATGCAGGGCAAATGGCGTCCGGCAGAGGAGCGAACATGAGCAACACTGGAGCATACCCCGTCTACTGGGTCACCCCGAATCTGGCCACCGGACCGGCTCCCATGTCCTACGACCACCTGGACCATCTCCGGGCCGAAGGTGTGGACGCTATTCTGAATTTGTGCGCCGAATACTGCGATCTGCACGACATCGAATTCAAACAGGGCTTCGAAGTCCACTATCTGCCCATCGAGGACGAGGAAACGCCGCAACTCCAGGCATTGGAAGAGGCTCTGGCCTGGCTGGACGAGGCCATCTACCTGGGCAAAAAGGTCTACGTCCATTGCCGCCACGGCATCGGGCGGACCGGAACCGTCATCTCCGCCTACCTTTTACGGCGGGGCTTAGGCAGCAAGCTGGTCAAGCAGAAGATCAAGAAGCTGCGCTCCCAGCCGGCAAATTTCGATCAATGGTGGCTGGTGCGCAAGATCGGCAAGAAGGAAGGCCGACTGACCATCCGGGAGCCTTCCCTGGAATGGAAGTCCCTGGTGGACCTGAGTCCGTTTTTCGCGGACCATGAAGCCCTGCTTTCCGAGATCGACAATCGCCTGCGCGAGCAAGGCGTCGACGCCCTCTGCGGGGCCGACCATGCCGCCTGCTGTTCACGCTGCGACGTGGAGGTCTCCCTGGTGGAGGCGGCCCACCTGACGCACCACTTGAACCGGAAAATGCACAGTGCCCAACGGTTGGAGATCATCGAGCAGTGCGGAAAAATTTCCCGGACCTGTCGCGCTCTTCGCAAGCGCTCCAGGGAGCAAGGCGAGGACGACTCCCAGCCCACCGCCCCCCAAAGTCACATCTGTCCGCTGTCCAGGGACGGAAGCTGCCTGGTTTTTTCCTCTCGCCCCCTGTCCTGCCGGTTTTCAGACCTGCCGGAGATCTCCGCCAAAACCGCGTTCATCAAGCATTGCCAAGACCGTACCGAGGAATTATCACAGGGACTGTTCCTGGCCCTGGCCGGAAAATTTCCCCACCGCAACCACGTCTCCTTTCCCTTGATCGACGTGGTTTCCGGGAGATTCATTCAGTCTTTTTTCCATCTGTTGTCCAGCCAGGGTGGAGTGCCTGAAGCCGGGACGAAAGATCCGTCCGGCGGAACCGGGACCATCCTCTGATTCCAACCAACAAGAAGGAGCACTTTGTGCATGAAGTAAGCCTCGGCCAAGCTATTGAAGACTATCTCACCGGAGAAGAACTGGAGCTGACCACCTACGAAGACCTGCGCCAGGGCTTGGCCCGGCTGCTGGTGGAGGAAAAAGGCTACCCCAAGGCAAGCCTGACCCCGAAAGTCCCCATCCAGTTCCTGGTGGACGGCACCTCCTTTTCCCGCAATGTGGACATTCTCGTTCGCAATGAGCATGGAGAGCCGTCCCTCGTCCTGCTCTTCTGTTCCGGCACCCCCGAGACCTACACACGGGAAGGGGTCTACGCCGCCAGACTGTTGCCCGAAGCCCCCGCCCCCCTGGTCATTGTCACGGACAGCAAGGATGCCAGACTCCTGAGCGCCGCCAGCGGCAAGACCCTTGCCAGCGGCTTCACCGCCATCCCCACCTGGGAAGAACTCCAAACCCTCCTCACCCATCATCCGGCCCCCCAATTGGACCCGGCTCGCCTGGCCCGCGAACAGCGTGTCTTCTACATGTACAGCGGATTTCTGGAAGGGTGTTGCGGTCAGGAGTGCCCTGCCTGAAAGGCGTTCCGAGCCACAGGAAAATTGGTGCCAATTCCACGTCCAACATTGCAGAGCCTCACTTTCTTACACGGCCGTTTCGTTTTCCGGCATACCTGGTCTGCTCCCAATGCTTGAAACCAAAGATCACTCGAAGTCGACGACTGCTGACCACAATGATCTCGACACACGCACAGATGAGAAGGCGTTCTCTTCGTTTCCATCGTTGATCAGGGATTACGGAAAATTACCTCATCTTCTGGAAATCCTGCATGAACCCGTCCTCATCCTGGATGAAGAGTTGGCGATTGCCTATGCAAACCGTGCCTTTTCCAAGCTTTCAGGCTTTGAGCCACAGGATGTCCTTGGCAAGCCTCTAGGCTTGCTTTGCAACACGAAAGATTTTCAGACCATCCATCGCAGGATGCAAGACTATCTGCATACGGGTAAAAATCTCACAATACAAAGTGATTTTCGTCGCAAAAATGGACCAAAAATTCATGTATCCATGTCTTGTACGCCAATTCCAAGAGAAGGAGTAAGCTACAACGGAATATTTATCTTGATTACTGATATTACCGAAAGAATACGGCTAAATAATATTTTTTTGAACGGAAAAAGAGAATGGGAAAGAACGGTTGATGTTGTCCAAGACTACCTAATTGTA
This sequence comes from Desulfonatronum sp., assembly GCA_007127655.1. Classification (GTDB taxonomy): domain Bacteria; phylum Desulfobacterota; class Desulfovibrionia; order Desulfovibrionales; family Desulfonatronaceae; genus Desulfonatronum. The sequence goes on along the minus strand of SKYX01000389.1, from coordinate 6,756 downwards.
GCTGATGAAAATAATGTGATCAAGCGTGTTAACATCTCTCTTGCCAAAGAGCTTAATTTACATCCACGGGACATTGTTGGGAATCATTGCAATACTTTTTTTGATTTTTGCCTTCCTCATCTTTCAAATATCCCCATAAAAAGAATTTTTGAAAATAAAAATAAAATCAGCCGAGATATCTACTCGAATGTTTTAAATACACATCTCTATGTAAGCCTACACCCAATAACAGACAATGAATGGGGCAACAAATACTTAATCTATATTGTTAAAAATATAAACAAAGAGAAAACAACAGAAAACTCATTTTTGATTGCGAAAAGAGAGCTTGAGAATATCATAGAGGACAAGACCAAGGATCTTGTCCAGGCAAATAAAGACTTAATGCAACATATTCAAGAAAAAAATGCTATACAAAGAGACAAGTTCAAACTGGCTTCTATTATTGAGCAGTCAGATGTTGGCATCATCCTGACTGACAAACAATGGGGAATACAATACACAAACCATGCCTTCACACAGATTACCGGAATAAAAAGAGAGAGAACAGCATCCGATGGGCGTCAAAGCCTGCTGGGTTACCTTGGAGAGCCCTTTTCTGAGCGAAAAAAAATGGACTCCCTCCTGCGCACCAAAGGGGCACTGAATGGACGCCTTACGAAGTGCAGAGACAATGGATCTCGCTACGAAATCGATGTGCGAATCCTCCCCTTGAAAGACCAGGAAGGGGTCATTACAAACTACTACGCGATTCTTAGAGACATCACACAGGAAGTGCTCCTGGAAAAGCGCATCAGAAATGCCGAAAAAATGGAAGTGATCGGTATCTTTGCGGCCGGGATAGCCCATGATTTCAACAATATTCTTGGAGGAATCCTCGGCTCGATTGAGCTTGCCATGGACGAAATCGACACCGAGAGCATCGCGTACAAGGATCTCCTGGAGGCCATCCAGTATGCTGAAAATGCGAAAAAAATCATCAAAGAGATCCTCACTTTCAGGCATCACGACTCCGTGCCTATCTATCCCATCGATTTAAAGGAAACGTTACAGGAAGTCCTCTTCATGGTTCAAAAAATAATGCCCAAAGATATTCGGCTTGTGCAAGAGTATACTTCTGGTAACTGGATGATCCTGGGAAACAGCAACCAGATCCAACAGGTCATGATGAATTTATGCACGAACGCAGCTCATGCAATGAATAACAAGGGAGATATACATATAAAATATATCGAGGAAAAAATTTCTTCTTCAGTTCACACCAACCAAAAACCTCTTCAGGCTGGAGATTATGTTCACATTTCCGTAAAAGACTCCGGTTACGGAATTCAAAAGGATATCTTGGAAAGAATATTCGAACCGTTCTTTACAACAAAAAAAGCATCTGGGGGGACAGGCATAGGACTTGCGATAGTTACTACCATTATAAACAGGCTAGGCGGATGTGTACTTGTCGACAGCGTACCAGAAAAAGGCACCACGTTTCATATCTATATACCTCGCTATGTTCCATAAGAAAAAATACGAATCATGCCTCGAATACCATTCGGGGCATAGCATAATTGAAGATACATATTCTGACACAATAAAATGTTAATGAAACGCAACTCAAAGCTGTAACTGGAGGTCAAATGGCTCGGGTATTGATCATTGATGATGATCCAGCAATCTGTATTGCTCTCTCCAAAAAGATTACCCGCATGGGCCATGATGCACAAACCGCGCAGACCCTGCAAGAAGGCCTCGAGAAAGCAGCATCACAAGACCATGACGTCATATTTCTTGATGTTCGCCTCCCCGACGGCAATGGACTGGAAGCTCTACCAAAAATCAGCCAGGGCCACCATGCCCCCGAAGTTATCATCATTACAGGTGAGTCCGACCCTGACGGAGCGGAACTTGCCATCCGGAGCGGGGCCTGGGATTATATTCAAAAGCCCTCCACCTTGAAATCAATGGTCTTTCCGTTAATCCGGGCCTTGCAATACCGGGAAAAAAAGAAAACCTCCGGTTCCCTGAAAGCACTCAACACCAACGGAATCATCGGCTCAAGCCCGACCCTGAAAGCCTGCCTGAACCATTTGGCTCAGGCCGCGATATGCGAAATGTCGGTGCTTCTAACAGGAGAGACTGGGACGGGCAAAGAGCTTTTCGCCAAGGCCATCCATGAGAACAGCCCCAGGGCGAAGGCGCGCTTTGTGATTGTGGATTGCGCCGCGCTTTCAGAACATATTGTTGAAGCCGAACTCTTTGGCGCGGTCAAGGGAGCCTATACCGGCGCCACCGCCTCCCGCGAAGGGGTGATTATCCAGGCAGATGGAGGCACCCTGTTTCTCGACGAAGTGGGAGAACTCCCGTTGCACATCCAAAAGGTCTTCTTGCGAGTACTTCAAGAGCATCGCTTTAGACAGGTTGGGGGAACCAAGGAAATATCGAGCAGTTTCAGACTCATTTGCGCCACCAACAGAAATCTGGAAAACATGGTTACAGAAGGAACCTTCCGGCAGGACCTGCTGTACCGCCTCCAGTCCATGCAGATCGAACTCCCTCCGCTGCGGGACAGGCAGGAAGATATCATTGGGCTTGCCATGCACCGAATGACAACCGTCTGCGATCATTACAAAATGCCAACTAAAGGGATGTCCCCGGAATTTATTGAAGCGCTGAAAATCTATACTTGGCCAGGCAATGTCAGGGAGCTTTTCAACACCATGGACAGCGCCCTGCTCACCAACCTCGCCGATACAGTCCTCTACCCTGAACACCTGCCCATGAACCTGCGGGTAAAAATCAAGCGGGCCACTCTGAAAAAGAACACGCCCGGAAGGGGGATAATCGAACAGGAAGACCCCGGAGAAATGCAAGACGATGTCGAGCCTCTTGCCCCCGACACTTTCCTTGTCCCTTCGGAGAACCTTGCGTCACAGGTGCATCATGCCTCTGCATCTGAGCACGAGCAGGGCTCTCACTCCCAGGAACCAACAGCGCCCGACGAGGACGAATTTCCGCCTCTTCGCGAGTTGAGGGAAAAAACCGTCAGTACCATGGAAAAGAAATACCTTGAAGAGCTGTACAAGCGATCAAATGCCGACATTCCTCTGGCGTTACGCTTTTCCGGTCTTTCTCGAACCAGATTGTACGAACTGCTCAAAAAGCACTCGATGTCCTTTCAATAGCCCGCCTGCTGATTCGGTTCAAACCGTCCTGCTTTTCCGACATCCGGCCCGGCGCAAATTCGCCTTTCCCGCGGCCTGTCGGTGATCGAGCAGAGAACCTTTTTTTCATTCATATTCTCGGCCAGTTGCGACACAAACAAGACCCACGCAACACGACCGAGGTCACGCGCCAATCCCACTTTGTCGAACAACTTCAGCGTGCCCGACGGATATCCCGGTCAAGGCCAATAGTTGGCATACATCTTGTAAACTCTTGAAGTGTCCGTAAAAAGCGTATCCTCCCTCAACCTGCCCCTGGCAAGCCGTTTTGCCGGGGACCATTCATGTATTGTGCAATTGGTCGCATGAAGCCCCCACTGGATTTCAATCGCAATCCCTCAAGTCACGGCATATGATGTTCAAAACCGTTGCCTCCCCAAAAACAACCACGCCGTGCGTTGAAAACGCCCCCCGTGAACCAGCCGAACGCCACTTTTGCACCCTGGGCTGGGCGCATCGCGGTCTGGCAATGATCGCCGCTGACGGCCATATCCTGCATGCCAACCAGGCTTTCCATGAAATCCTGAACAGCAACGTGGCCCAACCCGCAAAAAGCGATAACGACGCGGACAGGGGTGAGCATCATCTTTCCAGGTCGGAATCGCTTCGGGCCCTGTTGCGGGTGCTCAGTGAGAAGGGATCGACATCACGGTTTCAAGTTGAGGTGCCCTGCGCCCAGAATGGCCGCCGACACCTGCTTCTGGACGCCCACCGCGTGGACAACGGCTCCCCCCGGGGCCATTCCTTCCTGGTCATGGTCGAAGATGCCGGGATGCCCAAAATGACCGGGTGTGAATTTTACAGGCAAGCATTTTACGACCACCTCACCGGACTGCCGAACAGAACGTTGCTCATGGAGAAGATCGAGGCGGCGTTGCAGCGTTCACGGGACACCGGGTCCCTGTTTGCACTGGCTTTTCTCGACATTGACGACTTCAAAAAAATCAACGACTCCCTCGGCCATGTTCTTGGCGATCAGGTCCTTGTCCAGTGTTCCCGTAAAATCACCCACTCGTTGCGCGCCGAGGACACGGTAGCACGGTTTGGGGGCGACGAGTTCGTCATCCTCTTGGACGGGGTGGCGGATGAGCGCGAGGCCATGCACATTCTGGAACGGGTCAGGAGCAACGCATCCGGCCCGCTGGGAGCCCGGGAGGATGCCCAAATGCTGGCCTGCTCCGTAAGTATCGGCATGGTCATGTCGCCCGGATACACCTCGGCCCTGCAAATGCTTCATGATGCGGACATGGGCATGTTCCGGGCAAAATCAGAGCACAAGGGCATCGTCCTGGCCCATACCGATTCGGAGACGGATGCATGGTCGATGAAAGCGTCGGCAAAGGCATCTCTGGAACAGGCCGACGTCGGAGAACAAGGTCAGCCTTGTCTGCTCTATCAGCCGTTTTTCCGGGTCAGTGACCATGCCTTGATGGGCCTTGAAGCCACGTTTCACTGGGAACACCCCGCCTTGGGTCTGCTTGGACCGTCGGACTTTATGCCAATTGCCGTGCAGTCCGGCACCATCGAGGCGTTGACCCGCAAAGCGCTCGGCATGGCCTGCAACCGCATTCGAGCCTGGAACCTGGACCATGCCTGCACACCGCCGCTGACCCTCTGCATGAACCTGACCGCCGAGCAGTTCGGGGGAAAAGAATTCGAAAAAACGATAGAGTTCGTCCTCGCTCAAACCGGCCTTGACGAGCACCTTCTCAGACTGGAATTTTCCCGCTCGGCCCTGAGCCATGGGGACCCCACCGGGGCACTGCTCATGCGCATGAAGGATCTGGGCATTCAGTTGGCGATCAATGACGACGGTACGGGGTTTTCCACTCTCCTCTATCTGCAACGATACCCTTTCGTGCCCATCGACACCCTCAAGATGAACCGGCACGTCATTTCAAAGCTGCTGGACAACTCCTATCACCAGGAAATGGTCTGGGCGACGATCATGCTGGCCCACAGCCTTGGCGTGGAAATCGTTACCGAAGGCCTGCAAAACAATGAACAGCTTTCAATCCTCAAGGCCATGAACTGTGACTATGTCCAGGGGGATTTGTTCTCCAGACCGTTGGAAGACAAAAATGTCTGCGGTTTCTTGACAAGCACCACCAAACCCAAACCCGCGTCGTTGTTGAGAGGGGCCGCTCCTGAACTGCGAATACTTCATTGACGGCCACTTCCCAAAAACTGCCTGGAGCATTGCGACATGACGATAAACTCCTATCAAAATATTCAAGATGAACTGCGACGCACGCCGAAAACCTGGCTGGTCACCGGCGTCGCCGGATTCATCGGCTCAAATCTTTTAGAGTCTTTGCTCAACCTGAATCAGCAGGTTGTCGGCCTGGACAACTTTTCCACCGGGTATCAAAAAAACCTGGACGAGGTTCACGACCTTGTCGGCGACGCGTGCTGGGGCGGATTCCGTTTCATCGAGGGAGACATCCGGGATATGGACGTCTGCCGCGAAGCCACCCGCAAGGTGGACTATGTTCTGCACCAGGCCGCCCTGGGCAGCGTCCCCCGCTCCCTGGAGGACCCCATCGAAGCCAATGCCAGCAACGTCACCGGGTTCCTGAACATGCTCACGGCCGCACGGGACGCCCAGGTGAGCCGCTTCGTCTACGCGGCTTCCAGCTCCACCTACGGCGACCACCCCGGCCTGCCCAAGGTCGAGGACGCCATCGGCAAGCCCTTGTCGCCCTACGCCGTGACCAAATACGTCAACGAACTGTACGCCGAGGTCTTTGCCTCCTGCTATGCCTTCAAATCCATCGGGCTGCGCTATTTCAACATTTTCGGCCCTCGCCAGGACCCGGACGGCGCCTACGCCGCGGTGATTCCCAAATGGTTCGCCTCCCTGCTCCAGGGGGATATCCCGTTCGTCAACGGCGACGGCGAAACCAGCCGGGATTTCTGCTATGTGGACAATGCGGTCCAGGCCAATATCCTTGCCGCCTGCACCACCAATGACCAGGCCTCGGACCAGATTTACAACGTGGCCTTTGGGCAACGCACCACGTTGAACGAACTGTTCGGATTCATCCGCGACCTGGTCGCCCCCCGAAACCCGGCGATCTCATCCATCAAGCCGGAGTACCGCGACTTTCGCCCCGGAGACGTGCGCCACTCCCTGGCGGACATCTCCAAGGCCGCGGGCCTGTTGGGCTATGCCCCGGAATACTCGGTGAACGAGGGGCTGAAACTGGCCGCGGATTGGTACATCGACAAGATGCTGAAATAGAGTCCTTTTCAGCAGTCTCCTTCCATCTTGACACTCTTTAACACTCCAGCGAAACTTCCGTTTGCTTCCCCATAATCGCTTCAACATGTACGTTTTTTTGCAATCTTGAGCTACGGAAATGGTGCTCAATTGGTATGTTGCCGAAAATATTTCCGTAATCCTGAAGGGATTCAATCGTAGAGCCGGTGGTTTCAACCACCGGGAAAAGGCCTCTCTCAATCATGAGTCCTGAAAGGACGGCATACATAAGTCGTTGAATCGGTGTAGAAATGTCGTCCCTTCAGGACTCTGGTTTGT
>SKYX01000360.1 GCA_007127655.1 Desulfonatronum sp. | reverse complement strand
CCACCGGGAGATGGAAATTTCAGGTTTTGAGTCCTGAAGGGACGATATTTCATGCCGAAATAATGGAAAAAATGTCGTCCCTTCAGGACTAGCCAATCCCCCCCCAATCCGGTGGTTGAAACCACCGGCTCTACGATTTCTCCCCTTCAGGGAGATGAAGCAAGATGCCACACGACCTTCCTTGGAAACAGTACGGAGTAATCAAGGTCGAGAGATGTTACCCCCAACATACCAGAATGTCTTCTGATTCAACTTCAATGGCCGTGATTATCCGTGATTGCTCCTAAACTTTCGCTGTAGTGATATGCACGCCATCAGTCGGATTGACGAGCAGCCATTGATGCAATAGCATCATGATACGGTTGCACCACCAAAGCAGGAGTTTTTTATGCGGACAACTTTGGATATTGAAGAAGATGTTTTAAGCGTGGCCAAAGAGCTTGCACGCGTCCAAAAGGTTTCCGTCGGTCGAATTCTCTCACGACTGGCTCGACAAGCCCTCTCGGAATCACAGGATCATAACCGACCAGAAGCCCCTTCTTCCTCTTCCCTTTATGGTTTTCGCCCCTTCCCTCCACGAGGTCATGTCGTGGGGAATGATCAGGTCAATGCCTTGCGGGATCAAGAGGGTGTCTGATGCGGGCTCTCCTGGACGTCAACGTACTGATCGCCGTATTGGATGCCGGCCATATCCACCACATCCCGGTTTCTGAGTGGCTCAAAAAGGAAATCCATTCCGGATGGGCGTCCTGTCCCATCACCCAGAACGGCTGTATACGCATCATGTCCCAGCCCGCATACCCTGGGAATTTGCCTGCACAAGCAGTGGCTCAACGGCTTGCCGAGGCCGCACGACATCCATCACACAGGTTTTGGACCGCGGATATCAGTCTGTTGGATGAGAATATCCTTGAATGGCCCAAAATTCTTGGACATCGACAAGTTACGGACGCCTACCTGCTGGCATTGGCTTTCCACCAGAATGGACGCTTCGTAACACTCGACAGGCGAATATCCTATCGATTCGTCACAGGCGCGACCTCCGCACACCTGCACTGCATCACGACCGAGTGAATCACCGCGACAGCAAGTTTTACAACAACGGACTGAACACCTTGGCCATGGCTTCCAAAAGGCGGCGGGGGAAGGGGCGGCGGTTCCAGGTTTGGGGGTCGACTTTTTCTGAGCGGGACCGGTATTGGCTCTGCAGTTGACGGACCGTGTACAGAAATTCCTGATCAAAAAGAAAGAGAACCACTTCCAGGTTCAGGTAAAACGAGCGGATGTCGAAATTGGCCGAACCGATCATGGCCATGGAGTCGTCCACACGCAGCAGCTTGGCATGGAGCATCCCGTCGTCGAACAAAAAAATGTTCGCGCCGTGCTCCAGCAAGACGCCGCAATAATGGTAACTGGCAAGATCCACCATGGGGTGATCGCTGCGTCGGGGCAGAATCAGGTCCACCACCACTCCGCGCCCCACGGCCAGGCGGAGCGCGGTAAGCATTCCCTCGTTGGGGATGAAGTAGGGGGACGTGATCACCACCTTGCGCCTGGCCGAATGGATGGCCTGGATCAGCAAGTCCTGAAACCCCTCGGTGGGCAGATCCGGACCGGTGGGCACGATTTGCAGCGCAACTTCACCCTCTTCCAGAACCGGCGGATAGAGTGACCCGCAGTCCAGGGCCTCGCCGGTCTCCTGGTACCAATCCTCCACGAATACGGACTGCAATTGCCGCGTGCTGGGTCCGACGATCCGGACCATCACGTCGTGCCAGGCTCCGGCCTTGCGATGGCCGAAGACCGGCTCCACGATGTTCTGGGATCCGGTATAGGCGACGGAGCCGTCGATCACCGCCAGCTTGCGATGGTTGCGGATATCCAGCCGGGCCAGGCGCATCCGGAGCGGATTGGCCGTCAAGCCCGCCACCACCTGGACCCCGCTCTCCTGGAGCTTTGCCCCCAGGCCGCTGAACATGCCCCTGGACCCGACCATATCCGCCAACAACCGACAGCGCACGCCGCGCTTCGCCGCTCGAATCAGAGCCTCGCCGACCTTCCGGCCCATGGCATCATCTCTAAAAATGTAAAACAGCAAGTGGACATGCTCTCGGGCTTGGTCGATATCCGCGACCAGACGCCGAACCACGTCGTCGATGTCCGCCAGCAGATCCACCCGGTTCCCTCCCAGAAGTGGCAGCCCGCCGTGGCGCTCGGCCAGTTGGATTAAAATCTCATGATCCCGTCGGACTCGAACGTCGTCCACCTCTGGAAGAACGGCATGATGGCGGTGAATGACGTCAAAAGATCTGTGTCGCTTCATGCGTTTGCGAACCCGCAAAAAGCCCAGGCTCTGCTCACCCAAAAGCACGTAGGCAATCAGTCCCAGCCAGGGCATCACGAAGATCACCGCCAACCAGGCGAGGCACGTCGCGGCGTTGCGCTGGCGCATGGCCACCACCGGGATCATGGTCAACCGCACGATCCAACCGCTGATATCCAATGCGAGGGACAACCAAAACAGCATCCTAAAACCGCCTTAAACGTTTCATGATCGCCACTTGGCATCTATCGCAAGTCCAACCCGATGTCAGCAACCCTCGTGATTCGGATTTCAACTGAAAAAGAAGAGCTTGCACGAAGCTATCAGTCAAGATATTTACGCGAAAAAGTACAAAGCGTCCGGTCATAAGTGATACAGAAGTAAACCTTTTTCACTTATGGTCGATAACGGTTCAATGAATCGGTATGGCTGGGCCATCAACTCTTGGTCGTCAATCGCAAATTGAGGGGGAGGAATATGAAAAACATTCGTCTTGGTGTGAAGCTCGTCGGAGGTTTTGCCGTCGTGGCATTGATCGTCTTCATCGTGGGGGCGTTCGGGTGGTGGGAAGCCCGCAATCTGACGGGGCACATCGAAGAGGTCGGCGTGGTTCGCCTGCCGAGCATCCAGGCGTTGCAAAACATTGAAAAAGAATATGAATCACTGCGTGTGGCCCAGCGCACCCTACTTGTGCCGGGACTCGCCGCTGACGATATGCAGCGCCAGTTCGACAACCTGATGCGCCAACGGACGACCATCGCCAACCTGCGCGAGCAGTTCGAGGCCCTGCCGGCCACGGCCGAGGAAACCGCCTTGTGGCGACAGACCGTGGCGGCCCTGGACGCTTGGCGGGCCGTGAACGACAGGTTCATCGAAATTGGCCTGGAACTGCAACGCACCGGGATCAGCAATCCGGCCAACCTGCGGGCCAACCTGCAACAGTTTCGCGGCGACCACCACGCGGTGATGGGCCAGGTCTATGCGCTGATCACCCGTGGCGTGCAGTTCGAAGGCGGGGAAGACCCCACGGCGTGCAACTTCGGACGCTGGCTCGCCGAATTCCGGACCGACAACCAGAGATTACTCGACATCCTGCGTCGCATGCCGGCCTCGCACAACCCGTTCCACACCTCCATCGCCAACATCAAACGCCAGGTGAACACCGGCGACACTGCGGCGGGGAACCAGATCCTGGCTCGGGAAACCATTCCCATGGCCAACGAAACCTTTGCCCGTTTCGACGAACTGATCGCCGTAGCCCAGGAAGCCGAGACCATTTTTGAAACCATGACCCAGACCGCCATGGTAGAGGTCCGGGAGCGGCAGACGGAAGCCCTCAGACTACTGACCCAGGTTCTGGAATTGAACGAGCAATACACCGACGAAGCCGTTCAAATGGCCCAGGCCGATGCGACCACGGCCCAGACCGTGGCTATCTCCGGGGTCGTCATTGGCGTGATCCTGGCCATGGCCTTGGGCATCATTTTGACCAAGGCCATCACCGGCCCGGTCAGCCAGGGCGTGCGTTTCTCAGAGGATCTCTCCGAAGGCGACCTGGACGCCAGACTGGATGTCGATCAGAAGGACGAGATCGGCGTGTTGGGCAAGGCCATGCAGGAGATGCAGGCCAAGCTCCGGGAAATCGTGGGCGAGGTAAAGTCAGCCTCGGAGAACGTGGCTTCGGGCAGCGAGGAACTGTCGGCCTCGGCCGAGCAGATGTCCCAGGGAGCCACAGAACAGGCCGCGGCTGTGGAAGAGGTCTCCTCCAGCATGGAAGAGATGACCGCGAACATCAAACAGAACGCAGACAACGCAGCCCAGACCGAAAAGATCGCCCTGCAGGCGGCCAAGGACGCCCAGGAAGGCGGCCAGGCCGTGAGCCAGACCGTCTCGGCCATGAAGCAGATCGCGGAAAAAATCTCCATTATCGAGGAAATCGCCCGGCAAACCAATCTCTTGGCCCTGAACGCGGCCATTGAGGCTGCTCGGGCCGGAGACGCGGGCAAGGGTTTCGCTGTTGTAGCTGCTGAAGTGCGCAAGCTGGCCGAGCGCAGCGGCTCAGCGGCCACGGAGATCAGCGAGCTGTCCAGATCCAGCGTGCAGGTGGCCGAGCAGGCTGGGGAAATGCTGGTCAAGATCGTTCCGGACATCCAGCGTACCGCCGAATTGATCCAGGAGATCAACGCGGCCAGCCGGGAACAAAGCATCGGCGTGGAGCAGATCAACAAGGCCATCCAGCAGCTGGATCAGGTCATCCAACAGAACGCTTCGGCGGCCGAGGAAATGGCCTCCACCTCCGAGGAACTCTCCAGCCAGGCCGAGGAACTCCAGGCCACCATGGCCTTCTTCAAAATGGGCAGCGAGTCCGGGTCCTCCATGCGGCGCGTCCAAAAGCCCCGGAAACCCATCAGTAATCTGCTCGGTAGCGGAGCCAGAACCACCGCGCCCGTCCCGGCGGCCAGGCAGGCCTCCAAAAGCCAAGGGCTGGCCATGGATATGGGCAAGGATGACGACGAGTTTGAAAAGTTTTAGATCGTGGTTCGGGGTTCAACGGTTCACGGTTGCCTCATGCAAACCGCTGAACCGGTGACCTGCTGAACCCCGTTCTCATCTCTTGGAGGAACCCAACATGACCGAAAAACCAAGCGCCACGCTCAACCAATATCTGACCTTCACCCTGGACAAGGAACTCTATGCCATGGACATCGCCAAGGTCCGGGAGGTGTTGGAGTATACCGACATCACCCGGGTGCCGCGGACGCCGGATTTTTTGCGAGGGGTGATCAACGTCCGGGGCAGGGCCGTACCCGTGGTGGACATGCGGCTGAAGTTCGGGATGACCAAGACCGAGCAGACCGTGAACACCTGCATCATCATCGTGGAGGTGGACGTGGACGGAGAGTCCACCATCCTGGGGGCCCTGGCCGACTCGGTCCAGGAAGTGTTCAACCTGGAACCGGATCAAATCGAACCTGCCCCGCGCCTGGGCACGCGGATCAAAACCGAATTCATCGAAGGCATGGGCAAGAACGGAGAACAATTCATCATTATATTGAACATCGACAAAATATTCTCCGCTGATGAACTAGCCATCGTCAAGGACATGGAAAAAGAGGCCTGACGAGCCGTCCAAAGTAGGGGCACGGCGCGCCGTGCCCCTACACCTATCAGCGGATAATCCGCGAATCCACCTCGCGAACCGCGGCCGTTCCGGTCAGGACCATGCACTGGGTCAGCTCCTGGCGGATTTTCTCCAAATATGCCGCGGCCCCTTCCTTACCGCCGCCGAGCACGGCCACGGAGAAGGGCCGCCCGATCATCACCGCGTCCGCACCCAGGGCCAGCATCCGCAAGACATCCGCGCCGGAGCGCACTCCGCCGTCGGCCAATACGGCGATCTGGCCGCGAACGGCATCGGCCACCTCGCGCAGCACCCTGGCCGTGCCAGGCGTTCCGTCCAGGACCCGTCCGCCATGGTTGGAGACCACGATTCCAGCGGCCCCGGCATCCACGCACAGCTTGGCCTCGTCCGGCGTCATCACCCCCTTGACCACGAACCTGGCCTTGGTCCGCCGGATCACCGCCGCCAGTTCGGACACCGGCTTGGGGGCCACGGGGCGGCCCATCTTGCGCAGTGTGACCAATCCGGCGGCATCCACGTCCATCCCCACCACCTCGGCCCCGGCGTCCAGGGCCTTGTCCAACTTGGTGAACAACTCCTGGTCCTCCCAGGGCTTGATGAATGGAATGCCTTTCCCGTCCAAGGCCTTGACCGCCGCGAACCCGCTTTCATGGATAAAGTCCGGCACGCCGTCCCCGGTGCAGCCCACGGTCCCGGCCTCCACGCAGGCTGTCAACTTGGCCAGGATATATTCATCCTCCGGTATGCCTCCGCCCATGTTGAAAGAGACTCCACCGATGGGTGCGGCCAGGACGGGCAGAGACAAATCAAAGCCCAGCAGCGAAACGGACAAATCCGGCGTGACCACGTCGTGCAAACAACGCATGTTGAACTGGACTTCCGCCAAAGCGCGGACATTGTCTTGAAAAGAAGACCCAGTTCCCAGGCCGCCCATACCCGGCACCTCGCCGGCGCACACTCTGCCGTCGCACACCGGACAGACCCGGCAGTATCCCTTCATCAGCGTACGCGCTTTAGTGTGGATTTCCTTCATCCTGTCCTCCTTGCAATCACGAGTTTGACTTGGTTTTACGAATCCGTTTCATGACATAGCAATAATCGTCTCTTCAGGGCAACACCCTTGGAACCAGCCGGTTTTCCTGTTAGAGTGATGAATATGGCATCCACCCCTATTCTGATTTCGAAGGGATGGTTCTCTCGAGGTTTTTTCTCATCAGGAGGCTTCATGACGCGGTTTTCCACGGACCGGATCGACTGCCCGCACTTCCTGCGTGACCTGCTGACGTCCTTGCCCCAGGCCCTTTTGATCTGCGAACCCGACGGGACTATCCTCGTCGCCAACCCCGGGGCCGAGGCCATGTTCGGCCACGGGGCGCAAAGCATGTCCGGCAAACCGCTAAGCATACTCTTCACTCCCGAAGATCAGGATATCCTGTACACAAACCTGCTCCATCTGGTCGAAGAAAAAGCAACCGTGGACGAACAGGCCATGCTGCTTCGCCGCAGCGGAACCCGGTTCATGGCCATGCTCCATTTGCGTGGATACGACCATCCTCGGGGCCGTCTGCTTCTGGCCCATATCCTGGACATTGACCACGAAAAGCAGATGGAAAAGCTCCTTCAGGAAATCGGCTACCAGGATCTGCTCCGGGTGGCCAACGGAGTGGGCCATGAAATCCGCAACCCCTTGCTGATCATCGGTGGATACCTGCGCAAGATGTACACGTCCTGCAAGGCTACGGACGAAGACGACACCTACTACAAATGCATCGTGGACAACCTGAAGAAAATCGAAAACATCGTCCGCAAAATCGAATTCTTCACCAACCCGCCCAAACCGGCCTTCTTTTCGGCGCCAACGGCGCTGGTAGTGGAAATGGGCGTCACACGTAATAGTAAAGAGTTGCAAGCCTCCGGAATACGCTGCCTGATCAAGGTGGCCCCCGTGAACCTCGTCATGGACCAGCACCTGATCTCCAGGGCTCTGGCCATTCTCATGGAGAACGCCGCGGACGCGCTCCATGACGGAGGAGAAATCAGGGTCACGGGAGCAACCCGCGAACCATGGTACGTCTTCAGCGTCCAGGACACCGGCCCCGGCATTCCAGAGGCAGACCTCGCCTCGATCTTCCAACCGTTTTTCAGCACAAAAAACCACAGCGCCGGCATCGACCTGGCCATTCTCAAGCGCATCATGGACAGCCATCAAGGCAAGGTTGAAGTTTTCTCGAACGTTGATAAAGGTACGCGCTTCGACCTGTTCCTGCCCCTGGAGCGCCGACGCCTGATCCGCCGCGAAAACCTTGCGGACCAGAAGTCCGGCGCGTAATCCGAGTGATTGCCGTCCTCTCAAAGTGCATACCTTCAACCGGATAAGGCCCCTCTGCCATGACATCGCTGTTAATCTTTCTGATCGTGAGCGTAATATGCGCTGTTTTTGCCCTGATCCTCATCGCTCTAGCGATTGGAATCGGGTACTTGATCGCCCTGATAATTCCGTCTTTGACCATCACCGACACCATCACGGCCGGTGCCGTCCTAACGACTTTCATTTTCTATTGTTTCGCGAAACTTTTTTCCATCCTCGACAAAGCATATGAGAAAATGGAAAGCGACGCTTCCAGTGACTCCGAGGAAGACGACGAATCCTCCGGCGCCCCCGATGCCAAAGGCAGTGCCCCCGTCTACATCATTCCTTCCTCCTTCGTCCCCAAGTCCAAGCGATCCAGCACTCGAAGAAAACGCAAGTCGAGCAATGATTCCGAGGAATAGACGGAATGGAACTGCACACCCCATAATCAGAGATCACCGGGATCTCTGATGTCCCATGGATGCCTCCATCACGAGGCCTCGACCCGCGAGGTCGGTTCAAAATCCCGCCAAATGGTTGACCGTACAAATTTCTTCAACACTCAAGAAATGCCGATTATCTCCGGAACTGTATTCAAAGCCTGCTGCCTTTTCCTGGGATACATACTCCATCTCATACCATTTCACGGCAGCAACAATGCGCATATCTCTCTTCAATTCCTCCGGCGTCTTACGCAAGGCTGAAAAAACGCTAACCGGCAAATCACCTGATCCGCACATCCGGCGACGTGATCTGTCCCACGGTAATCAACGCGTATCGGTACTTCTTACCTACCTTGTACCGGCCAACAACGCCTTCAAGGACATTGAGGTCACCCCGGAGATGGACTGCGAAGTCTGGGGCGTGGTGAACAGTGTGATCCGCAAGCTGACCTGAATTGCCGCCTTGCAACTACAAGTACTTTTTGAAGTTGTAGCGCACAGAGGTCTCCAACTGCTCCGGACGGGACAGCCCTTTGAAGTACTTTTTGAAGCCCGGACAGAAATTGATGTGCCAGCGCCAGAAGCGTCCCAGAAGGGACCGAGGGTTCTGATCATATTTTGCCCTGAACTTACACTTGACGCAGTTTTCAGCCATTATGGCCTCCCTTGCTCATGAGCTTTATGGAATGATTTCGACCTTGACCGCGCTGGGTCCTTTGACCGTACTTGTCGCATAGTACGAGACCTTGGTGCCAACCTCAAAATCGTCCATGTCCACTTCACCGATTTCACTGTAATGAAAAAACACGTTATCCCCTCCAGCGTCAGGACGGATGAAGCCGTAACCGCCCTGATTTGAGACCACGGTGCCCTGCTGCTGGTCCGGTGCCGGAGCGGAGACATGCCGATATTTTTCGTTGACGAACAAGTTGCGGACAAGCGCTTCGTCTTGACGATCAGGGGCGTCGATGACCTGGTTGAGCAGAATCGGATACGTCGCATTCTCCAGCAAGGCCTGCGACGTCTTGGTCACCCGGTAGTT
>SKYX01000060.1 GCA_007127655.1 Desulfonatronum sp. | reverse complement strand
GGGGGCGTTTTCTGGTCGTGCTCAGAGGGATCTGGGGAAAGTGATTGTGAAGCGGGTGGGTGGGTGGGTCGGGTTCAATCCTTCCAGCTATCCACATCAATCAGCCCGATCTTGATCGCGTAACGAATCAGGTCGATGGGCCGCCGGAGTTCGAGCTTGCGCATGATGTTGATGCGGTGGTTCTCGACTGTTTTCGGGCTGATGGCAAGCCGGTTCCCTATTTCCTTGGCCGTTTGCCCTTCCGCCAGCAACCGCAAGATCTCCTGCTCGCGGGCGGTCAGGCTCCCGTAGTCGCTATCGATGGCAACCACCAGCTCATCAGGAGTATTTGAGATTTTCAGGATCACTTCTCGGGACAACGAACTGTCCAGAAAAAACTCTCCATTGGCCACGGCTTCCAGTGCTTTCAGCAGCCCTTCGCCGGCGGATTCCTTGGCCATGTATCCATATGCCCCAGCCCGGAAGGCCTCGGCGACATAGTCCACTCTGGAATGCATGCTGACAACCAGGGCCCGCGTCTCGGGCAGAACCTTTTTCATATCCCGAAGCATATCAATGCCGTTTTGTTCGGGCAGGGAGATGTCCACCAAGGCAAGATCAGGCCGCAACTCCTTGGCTTGTTGGAGCCCCGCCTTAGCGTTGCCGGCTTCCCCGACCACCTCGAAGGCGAGGCTTCGATCGATAATTGCCTTCAGACCTTCCCTGTAGAGCGGGTGATCATCAACGATCAAAACTGTTTTTTTCCGAATCATACCATTTCCTTTCATGAGGGAGTTCGACCAGGATTTGCGTGCCTTTTCCCAGTCGTGAGCGGATGCGCATCGAGCCTCCGAGCAGAGTGGCCCGTTCTTGCATGCTGCGCAGGCCCATGCGCTTCTCCGCGGTCGCGGTCACCATCCGTAGCTCCGGATCAAAGCCGACGCCGTCATCTTCGATCCGCAAGATGATTTTCGGAAAAGACGCGACCATCCTCACGACAGCCCGCCTGGCTTGGGCATGCTTGTGGATGTTGTTCAGGCCTTCCTGGATCAGCCGGTACAGATTGATCTCGGTATCGAAATCAAAAGACGATTGTTTCATGCCCGTAAAGGTCATGCGCACATCGAGCCCTGTCTTCTCTTCGAAATCATTGCCATATTGCGTCAAGGCCTGCACGAAACCGAATTGATCCAGCCCTGGAGGACGCAGTTCATAGGCCAGGTCCCGGACAATCATGATGGCCTGCTGTGTGATACTGGAGAACTCCGCCAACTTCTCCCAAAGCTCCGGATCCTGGTCGAAGTGCTCGGAGTGCTCGCGGGTCAGGGAATCAAGGCCGATTTTCAGGGACGAAAGATCCTGCCCCACGCGGTCGTGAAGCTCTCGGGATATCATCAGGCGCTCGCTTTCATGCGCCCTGACGAGCTGCTTGGAAAGAGCGCGGATGCTTCGCTGAGCGGCTTTTTCCTCCGTAATGTCCTGGACCTGGGCCATATATCCGTCCACGGTGTTGCCCGTGGTCATCCCCAATGGGGTGATCAGCATATCCAGAAACAGCTCCGATGTTCTTGTGAGATCAAACACTGCGTCATCCGCGGCTCTTGCAGAATCAACCGAGACCTCCTCTCGAATCGCGTTGCCCGCCAGCAGTCTTCCTTTCGTCTCGCTGCTCAGCAGAGGATCCTCAAAGAGCGATGTTCCAAGGATTCGGGTTGCGTCAGACATCCCGTAAATGGCCAAATAGGCGCTGTTCACGCCGTACATAAGGCCGTTCGCATCATAAACCGCGATGCCGATGGGCGACTCCAGAAAAATATTCTTGAGCTGGGCGTCGACCTCCTTCAACACCTGCTCGGAGTGCTTCCGTGCGGTAATATCGTCAAGAAAGCACAGGATGGCCGGCCGATCGTTCCACTCGATCAGCACCCTCTTTTTCCGAAGCCATTTTACCTGCCCCACCTTGTCCACCAGTCTCGCGGTAAATTGCTGTGGCCGCCCCTGGTCCCACATTGCCTGCGCATGATAGTTCATGACCATCGCGGCATCGTCTGGATGGACAAGATCCTTGATGGGCAAGTCGGACAACTCTTCCCTTGTATATCCAGAAATAACCTCGAAATGGGCATTTGAAAATTTAATCATGGAATCTTGCGTGACGACAATACCTTCACTCGAATTTTCCACGACGATGCGGTATTTTCCTTCTGATTCTTCCAATTGCATCGCGGTCTGACGGCGCTGAACAATTTCCTCCTGGAGCTCCAGGTTTGCTTTTTTCAATGCATTCGTGCGGGCTTCGACCCGCTGCTCCAGTTCTTCGTTCGCGGCCTTCAGCTCTTCTTCGAGACGGATTCGCGCGGTGATGTCCATGACCGCGATGCGCAGTTGGATACTGCTCTGGTCATCAACCACGGCCACGGTTTGCAGTTGGACGCTGAATACTGCGCCGTTCCTGTTCACAAGCTCAAGTTCGCAAACCTGCTTTACTTTGGATGCAAGCACTTTTCTTCGATGAAAATAGAACGCATCCTGGGATTTCGGCGCGATGAAACGGGAAAAACGTTGCCGGATTAAAAACGCCCTTTCCGTGCCCAAGAGTTCCGCGCCGGCAAGGTTGACCTCCTTGATCAAATTTTTCTCGTCCAAGGAAAAGAATCCGACAGGGGCGAAATCATAAAGTTCCCGGTACCCGTCCCGGGACTGCTCAAGAGCCGCCTGCGTTGCACGCAGTTCGTCATTCTGGATTTCCAGTTCAATCTGATGCACGCGCAGTTCATGGATCAGCTTCTGAACATCCTCGACAGGAGCTTTCTGCATCCCCTGGGAATCCTCGGCCAGTTGTTTCTCGGCCCTGGCTCGAAGTTGCCTGCTCTTTTGTTCAGACCGAGGCTTGGATTTGGTCACGGCTTCCTTTCCCCCCTTGATTGCATTCCTTGAGGCGATCTGGCGGCGGTGTACGCGTGAGCCCGGTCAGGTCGCGCCAGACGGAATACAGGAACGTTTTGCCGCCCTCGCGATGGACGGTCATCGTGATCTCGACAGAAACGGCTTCTCCATCCAGCCGGCAATACAGCCAGTCGAAACGCAGCCTGTCTTCGGACAGACATTGGGCAAGCAACTCCCCGGCTTTTTCCCGGGAAAGGCGGCCGTCCGGCTGGCGCTCCGGCGACAGGTCGACGGCATTGGCCGCCAGCAGTTGGTCCCGGGTCATGCCCAGCAGGTCCAGGGCCGCCTGGTTGCAGTCGACAAAGCCCAGGTCGCGGCCATCTTCCGCGATTTCAGCGATTGCGTGAGCATCCGGCGACAATTCGTACAGGGTGCGGTATTTCAGCTCAAACGCGAGTCGCGCCTCTTGGGTCTGCTTGTACTCCGTGATGTCCACAAAGGTGATCACCGCGCCCTCGATGACGTTGTCCAGCGTGCGGTAGGGCAAAATGCGCATGGAGTACCACTTGCCCTCCGCGGTCCGCACCTGCTCTTCCTTGGGGATCAGGGTGTCCAGCACGGCCTGGACGTCCTGGGAGAGGCGGTCGTAGTTTTTCAGATTGGAGACGATGTGGCCCACGGGCCGCCCCACGTCGGAGAGAATCAGGTTGATCAGGCGGGTGGCGGCGGGGGTGAAGCGCAAGATGCGCAACTGGTGATCGACGAACACTGTGGCGACGCCCGTGCCGGCCAGCAGGTTGTTCATGTCGTTGTTGGCCTGGGACAGGTCGGCCACCTTGGTCTGCAACTCGGAATTGACCGTGACCAGTTCCTCGTTGACCGATTGCAGCTCCTCCTTGGACGTCTCCAGCTCCTCGTTTGCGGACTGCAGCTCCTCGTTCACCGACTGCATCTCTTCGTTGGAGGACTTGAGTTCCTCGTTGGAGCTTTCCAGTTCCTCATTGAGGGCCTGGAGGTATTCCTCCTTGGCCCGCAAGGCCTGCTTGAGCGCCGTGATGCGAGCATCCACGCCGAGCTTGTCGAGCCCGTAGCGACTCAGGTCGTCTTCCAGACCTCCGCCCAGGCCACCGTCCAGGTCACCGCCCAGGGCGCGGTCCTCGGCCTGAACCTCACCCGCCGAGCTCTGATCTCCGGCCTCCGGTTTCTCCGGAGCGTCCTGCAGGATGACCAGAAACAGAGACGGCTCGGTGGCGGCGGGCTTGCCCCGCGCCAGTGCGGCCATGCCCGGGTCCACGGGGAGCACGGCCAGGTCGACCGCGCTGAAGCCGCCGTTGGTCTTCACGCGCAAGCCCGACAGGCGGACGGTTTTCAGATTTCCGGCGGCCTTGTTCAGGGCCGCGGTCAAATCATGCTTGAGCCCTTCACGGGCCATCTTGATGATGTTGTTCACACCGGCCTCGCCAGAGGCAGGTTCCAGGTACATGCCGGTGCGGCCGTGCAGATAGAGGATGTCGCCAACGGCGGTGACCAGTGCGCCGGCCGGAACGACCTCCTGCATCAGCGCTGTTTCGGTCAACTCACGCAGCGGCAGCTTGGCGGGCGCGGTTATGCGTGCGGCGGACCGGGATGGGGCCTCATCCATCGTTTCAATCATGGGCGGCAGGACCCGCCCCAGGGCTGCGCGCTGGATGCCGTGAAAAATTTCCTTGCGCTGGTAGATCTTGGCTTTGCGGTCCACCCCGGCAAAGAGATCCGCATGCTCGCCCAAGCTCTCGGAAGTGCCCAGAAAGAGAAAGCCGCCCGGACTGATGGCGTAATGAAAGAGGAGAATCAGCTTCCTCTGCAATTCAGGGCCCATATAGATCAACAGATTGCGGCAACTGATCAGGTCGAGCTTGGAAAAAGGCGGGTCCCTGATGACGTTCTGTTCGGAAAAGACCAGCAGGTCGCGGATGTTCTTGCGAATGCGATAGGCGGGCGGATTCCCGTCCGCGTCGCCGGGTTCGGGTCTGAAGAACCGCGCCAACCGCTCCGGCGTGATGTCGGTGCTGATGCTGGCCGGATAGATGCCGGCACGGGCCACGGCCACGGCCTGGCTGTCGAGGTCGGTGGCAAAAACCTGAAGCTTGAAGCTTTGCCGTTGCTCCTCCAGTCGCTCCCGCAGGAGGATGGCCAGGGAATAGGCCTCCTCGCCGGTGGAACAGCCCGGCACCCAGACGCGGATTGCCGCGCCTGTCGGCCGACCGGCGAAAAGTTTGGGCACGACCTGCTCCTGAAGGGCTTTAAAGGCCTCTGGATCACGGAAGAAACTGGTCACGCCGATCAGCATGTCCCGGAAAAGCGCCTCGGTTTCGGTCGGCGTCGCCCGGATGAACTTGACGTAGTCGTCCATGCTTTCGATCTGCTGGACGGCCATGCGTCGCTCGATGCGCCGCTGAATGGAGGAGGGCTTGTATTGGGAAAAGTCGTGGCCCACCTGGCTGCGCAGGAGCACGAAAATCTTGTTCATCGCGGTCTCGGCCCTGGAGGTCGGTGCCGTGGGCTTGGGCGGATGGCCGAAGGCATGGGCCGTGTAGGCAATGAGCTGGGCCGGCATCTCGGCCGGGGGCAGCACGAAGTCCACCAGCCCCGTGGCGACGGCGCTGCGCGGCATGCCGTCGAATTCGGTGGACGCCGGGTTCTGGGCCATGACCATGCCGCCTTCACCCTTGATGGCGCGCACGCCCAGCGTCCCATCGCTGCCCGTGCCCGAGAGCACGATGCCGATGGCCCGCTCGTGTTGGTCCTGGGCGAGAGAGCGGAAAAAGAAATCAATGGGCAGGCGCTGGCCGCGCGGGGCCGAGGGCTCCAGCAGTTGCAGGGCCCCGTTCAGAAAGGCCATGTCCTGCCCCGGCGGAATGATGTACGCGCAGTTGGGATGAACCTCCATGCCGTCCACGACCTCGAAGACCTGCATCCGGGTGAAGCGCCGGATCAGGTCGGTCAGGATGCTCTTGTGATCCGGAGCCAGGTGCTGGACCAGCACAAAGGCCATGCCGGGGTCGCCGATCGCGGGCATGCCGGAAAAAAAGGCCTCAAAGGCCGCCAGCCCGCCGGCGGACGCGCCGATGCCCACGATGGGGAAGCCGCCAGGAGCGGTTGCCGCCAAAACAGCGCAGGAAGCCTCACCAGCCTTCGGCAGATGGTCGACGACGCCATGGGCCGTTGCCGGGGCCGTGCCTGGGGCCGTTTCTTGGACCGCTTTTTTCTTGCCTAGTTTTTGCCTGGTCATCCCGGCGCCCCCTTTGCTCTGTTCTCGACTCCACGAGATATGTACGTTTTTTCAAGCAAAGGCAATCGACGGGCATCACGGATTTGTTCTCGATCCTCACCCGCTTCGCGGGAAGGTGAAGAAAAAGGTCGAGCCGAGGCCGGGAGCGCTTTCCGCCCAGATCCGGCCGCCATGTTGCTCCACGAATTCCTTGCACAGCAGCAGTCCGAGACCGCTGCCGCGTTCTCTTTCCGTTCCCCGGCTGTTCGTTTTTCCGGGCAAGACGAAAAGACCGTTCAAGGTTTCGTGATCCATGCCCACCCCGGAATCCTGAACAGCCACCGTGACCCAGCAAGCATCCTGCTCCATGGCTCGCACTTCAACCGTCCCCCCTCTGTCCGTGAATTTGAGTGCATTGGAAAGCAGGTTGCGAATCACCGAGTCGAGCATGTTCAGGTCCGCGTGAACGAGCAACTTCGGAGACACGGAGTTGTTCAGGGTGATCTCCTTTTGGGTGGCCAAGGTCCGGAAAAGGGTCGTGTTTTTGGCGATCACCTCGCGCAGGGAGCACGGGGCCGGCTCGAATGCCGTCATCCCCCGCTGCATCCGCGCCCAGACCAAGAGGTTTTCCAGCAATGAGAAAACATTGCTCACGGTCATGCCAAAGACCTTCGCGATTTCCCGGAAGTCTTTTGGGGACAGGCCACCGTCGTCCTCGGTCACCATATTGGCCAATCCCAAGAGGCCGGACAAAGGTGAGCGCAGGTCATGGGCGATGATCGAGAAAAACATGTCCTTGTTCGCCAGGAGAGCTTTCAATTCTTCCCGACTTTCCCGCAAGGCCTGCTCGGTTCGACGCTGCTCGCTGACGTCCTGAAAGATGCAGTGCGTCCTCTGGAACCGGCCCTGCCCGTCTTTCTGAATCTTGCCGTTGAAAAAGACGAGAATGGTCGAGCCGTCCTGCTTGATCATCTCGAATTCAACGCCCAGGATTTCGCCCACCGCCTTGAATTTGGGAAAATTCTCCTTGAAATGGTCTTTCCAGTCGGGATGCAAAACGTCGCCGAAGTTCTTGCCGATGAGTTCCTCTCGGCTATAACCGAGCGCATCCAGAAAGGCTTGGTTGACGTCCAGGAAATTCCCCAGTTCGTCCAGGGATTGATAGGGCATGGGAGCGTTCTGGAACATCAGCCGAAAGCGTTCCTCGCTATCCAGTCGGGCCTGCTCGGCCAGCTTGCGCTGGGTCACGTCGGTCAGGGTTATGAACGCACAATTGTCCGCGAAAAAATTCCCCCGAAATTCGATATGCTTGACCATACCGTTCGCGCAGGTCACCGGGTATTCCCGAATTGCCTTGGCAGCTTCCCGTGTCGTCTGTTTCCAGTTTTCCATGACTTGCTTTCGGTGTTTTTCGTCCGGATAGGCCAAGGGAAACCAGTCCTCAAGCGTGCGAATCCTTCCCGGAGGATAGCCGGTCATTTCGTGAAATCCACTATTGCTCTTCAGGAGGTTGCCCGCCCCGTCCCAGGCAACGACTCCCAGGGGAAGATTCTCCAATAAGCCTTCCAGCTCAAGGGTTTTGCGTTCAAGGGCCGCTTCCGTGTTTTTGAGCTCCGTAACGTCCATTATCATAATCAGGGAACCCCTGAAATTTTTCTTGGAGTCGAGGAAAGGGGTGGCGGAATGCAGGGTCCAGATCGCGCGCCCATCCTTATGGATCAGGCGGAGAAGGTGACGAACATGATTGCCTTCGCGATTCTTGGCTGCTTGGGTAGCCGCTCTATCCAGATCTTCCGGATGAAAATATGCAAGTGCGAAGGTATCCAATACTTCCTCGGGTGTGTAACCAAACAAGGCCTCAATCTTCTGGTTGACGAAGGTGATCCGCTGCTCCTCATCCACCATGACAATGCCTTCATTGGCCGTTTCCAAAATCTGACGATGCAGACGTTCGCGCTCTTCGAGACGCTCATGGATTTCCATGAAATACGTCAGGTCATGGATCGTGACCACCACGCCGGCCACGTCTCCGTTTTTGTGGCAGGGGGTGTAGATTACATGAACGTATTTTCGTTTACCATTCCGATACGTCCGCCATTCCTGAAAAAAAGCCGGTTGTCCGAGTTGCAGCGCCTTCTCGATTCTGGATTTCAACGTCTGATCAAAAAACTCCTGACCCCAAAAATCAATCAGGAACTCGGCCCACTGCCTGCCCTCAATGTCGGCGGCGGACATGCCCGACAGTTTTTCGTGTGCCCGATTGACCGCAACGATGACCCCGTCGGCGTCGACAAACGCCTGGGCGTCGTGGGAACTGTCCACCATCTGCTCGAAGATGCGCAGTCCTTTCTCGGCCTGTCTCCGTTGTTCCGCCTCCTGCTTGTACTTTTCCGCCACCTCGGCAAGATCCTGATTCTTTCGAACCACATAAGCTTCCAGCTCTTCCTGGCGCAGCGTGACGGCCTGGTTCAAGGCCGCGCAATCCGTGACGTCCTGAATGATCAGTTGCGTCGCCGTCGGATCATCCGGACTGGGTCGAAACGTGTCCGGATTAAGCATCAGCTTGCGCTCCTGGTCCTGCCTGGTCACGATGTCGACCAACATGCCGGAATCCGCCTTTTCCTGAGCAGCCATCTCCAAATAGCCGGCAGCCGCCTCCTGCTGGGACGGATGCACATGCCGCAGGAAGCGCTTGATGGTCGGCTTGACGGAAAAAGGAGCGTATCCCAGCAAGGCGTACAAGGACTCGGACCAGAAAGGCTTCAGGTTCGGTCCGCCCATAACCCAGGTCGCCAGGCGAGCCATGAAGCAAAAGTGTTTGCCCGAAGGCACCCCGGACGCATTTGTCGGAGAAGGGATTGTCGCGCTCGAGGTCGGCGGAGTACGGTCAACGAGCAGAAAAAAATTCAAGGGCGGTGTCTCCAGGGCCTGGGCCAGGTCCTGGATCAGCGTAAAGGAAGGCGAGGCCTCGCCCCGTTCGATCCGGCCGACATGCGTCACGCTCAACCCGACCCGAGCCGCCAGATCCGCCTGGGTCATTCCCTTTAGCACGCGCAAGTACTTCAATCGGCTGCCAAACGATTGGGCAAAATCTTTGCCTTTGTTCATCTCGCCTCCCGGCTCGCCATTCGCGACTCTGAACGTGCAGGAAAGTTGCAATCCATGATTTTATACGTTTTTTCGCCTTGCTTCGTCTTGTTTCCAGGCATGTCCATGCTTTGTGTGTGTGTGTGTGTGGGGGGGGGGGGGGGG
>SKYX01000016.1 GCA_007127655.1 Desulfonatronum sp. | reverse complement strand
TGACGCAGTAGGCGCAATTATACTCGCAGACGTTGGTATACAGAATCTTGAGCAGGGAAATGCATCGCCCGTCCGCGGCCCAACTGTGACAGATTCCGGAATGAGCTGGAGCCCCCAAGGTCGCCCCCTGGCGAACAGCCTTGGACCCACTGGAGGAACAGGACACGTCGTAGCGGGCCGACTCGGCCAGAATGGCCACCTTGCGGACCAGATCCGGCCGACGGATCAGCGCGGGGGTGCCGAAATTCGATTCAATACCGCTGTACGAAACCAAACCGGAAACCTTCTCCATGTCTTTCCCTTTACCGCACTCCCAAGGCGATTATCTATTTAATTTCAGCGTGATACTGACAACCTGTCATTGCATGACAGTTATCGCAATCGCAATCAAAATCGAACCTCACATCCATGACGTTGGCGCAGCTATGGAAATGAAGCGAAACACTGCCGATTTCGATAGTTAGGGTGCTCAAGATCATAATCGCCCTGATCAGCATTCCGGTCAATCTTGCCTCGTGAAACAAGATTGATTATATACAACAGTTAAGGCATACGGCAGCTTTGCTTGTTGACACATATCTTCTCATTCAGGAGGTCTATCGGAAAATGAAACGGATTGCATTGTTTTTAATCACCAACATCGCCATCCTCGTGGTTTTGAGCATTGTCCTTTCCTTGCTCGGCTTCACGGGTATTCTTGATGAAACGGGCAGAGGGCTGGACTATGGCAGCTTGCTGGTCTTTGCCGCTGTTTTCGGATTCGGAGGTTCGTTCATCTCCCTGGCCATATCCAAGTGGATGGCCAAGCGCCTGACCGGGGCCAAGGTCATCACCTCGCCACGCAACCAGGCCGAGGCCTGGCTCGTGGAAACCGTGAAAAATCAGGCGGCCCGCGCCGGCATCGGCATGCCCGAAGTGGCTGTCTACGACTCCGACGCCCCCAATGCCTTTGCCACGGGCATGAGCAAGAACAACGCCCTGGTGGCGGTGAGCACCGGTCTGATGCGCTCCATGACCCAGGACGAGGTGGAGGCGGTTCTGGCCCATGAGGTCAGCCACGTGGCCAACGGAGACATGGTCACCCTGACCCTGATTCAGGGCGTGGTGAACACCTTCGTCATCTTCATCTCCCGGGTCGTGGGGTACTTCGTGGACCGGGTCATCCTCAAGAACGAGGAAGGCCTGGGGCTGGGCTTTTTCATTACCAGCATCGTGGCCCAGATCGTTTTCGGCATCCTGGCCAGCGTCGTGGTGTTCTATTTCAGCCGTGAGCGGGAATACCGGGCTGACGCAGGCGGTGCCAAGCTGGCCGGACGGGAAAAAATGGTCGCGGCCCTGGAAAAGCTGAAACGAGGTGCTCAGGAACCGCTCCCGGAGCAGATGTCCGCATTCGGCATTAACGGCAAGCCTGAAGGCCACGGACTGAAGCTGCTGTTCATGACCCACCCGCCGCTGGATGATCGAATCGCCGCCCTGAAACGGCAAATCGTTCAGTAGTTCTGATCTACGATGTACCTAGAAGCAGGGCCGTCATTCGCGTATGGAGTGACGGCCTTGTTTGTTCACCCTTGCCCCTGTCGGGACACCGCAAAGGCCCACATGCTCACTCATTCCTTCTGCCATCTGCCCCGTATTGGCAACGTCACGGAACGAAAAATATGGGAGGCCGGCATCCCGTCCTGGACAGAAGCCCGGACCAACGGCGGGCAACATCCGAAACTGTTTTCCAAGGCCGCGCTGGAAACTTTGGAAGAATCAGAGGACCGGCTGGGTAACGGGGAAGCGGATTGGTTCGCCCAGCGTCTGCCACGGAATGAAACCTGGCGGTTGTGCTCGCATTTCGCGGACCGCTCGGCCTTTGTGGACATCGAGACCACCAGCGGACCGGGCCCGGTGAACATTACCACCATCGCCATGTACGATGGTAAACGCCTGCGAACCTACGTCCACGGCCGGAACCTGGAAGCGTTTTGCGACGATATCCGAGAATACTCCCTGCTAGTAACCTTCAACGGCCGTTGCTTCGACGCACCGATCATCCAGCGCGAACTTCAGATCCCACTGCCCGAGGCCCACGTGGACCTGCGCTTTGTGTTGCGCTCCCTGGGAATGAAAGGTGGACTGAAGTCCTGTGAAAAGCAAATGGGACTGGATCGGAATGACCTGGAAGGACTGGACGGATACTTTGCCGTGCTGCTCTGGGACGAATACCAGACCACCGGCGATGAACGGGCCCTGGAAACCCTGCTGGCCTACAACGCGGCAGACGTGCTTTCCATGCCGGTTTTGCTCGCCCACGCCTACGAGGCCAAGCTTCGGGCAACACCGTTCTTTACCACCTCACCACCCCGCCCGGAAATCCCTGAAAACCCTCACCAAGCTTGCCCGGAAATCATCCAACGCATCCGCAAGCGCTTCGGCCTGCGGTTTCTGCCGAAAATGCGCTAGCAGGGCTTCCGATTCCGGAGGCCCTTCAGGGGTTGGCGGGTAATCTGCTCAACAAATAAACCGCCCGCTCCCGATGGTCGCTCAAGGCACAAGGGTCGCAAAGGAAAATATCGCCGATAGGCGGCGAGTCTTTTGGCTTCCGCATCTTTCCAGCGGAAGACAAAATCTCTTCTTGGCGACCTTTGCGCCCTGAGCGAACCGGGCGGTTCAATTCTTCAAATAACAACAGGTCCTGAACCATCCCGACCAACGGACTACGAGACCTTGCTGCCCGGCGGCACGGCGTCCGACGGCGCCAGCAGGCGCAACCCCTCGGGAGCGTGGACGGCCAGGACCATGCCTTGAGACAAGGCACCTCGCAGTTTACGAGGTTTGAGGTTGGCCACCACCACGACCTGGCGGCCGACGAGATTGACCGGGGACCAGTGCTGGGCGATTCCGGCCACGATGCTTCGCGACTCGTCTTCCCCGATATCCACGTGCAGGTGGAGCAGCTTGTCCGCCCCTTGCACCGGTTCTGCCGAGACCACCGTGCCCACGCGCAGATCCAGGCGCTGAAAATCGGCAAATTCCAACAGTTCCTCGGCGTCTTGTTGGTGAGCCATTTTCGCATCTTTTTTTCCGCCATCGCCCTTTTCAGCTTGCCTCTGTGGACCGGGCTTGGCCTGCTTGGCGTCGAGCTTTTCCGCCTTCAGATTTTCCAGGCGAGGGAAAAGACTGGAGGAGGGGGCCACCTCGGTTCCGGGCTCCAGGCCGCCCCACCGCAAGACCTCGTCGGCCAGATGCGGCCACCGCTCCCAGGGTGCGCGCTCACCAAGCTGAGCCAGCATGGCCTCGCTTTCCTCGGGCATCACCGGCCACAAATGCACGGCCACCTTGCGCATGCCTTCCAGCAGGGTATACATTACCGTGCCCAGCAGGTCAGTCTGCTGCTGCTTAAACAGGGCCCAGGGCTGGGACGCATCCACGTACTTGTTCAGCGCCCGGACCAGGACCCACAAGGACTCCAGCCCCATGGAAAATTGGAAGCGGTGGAACTGGGCCTGAAAATTCTCCAGGCATTCCGAGGCCAGAACGTGCAGCCCCTCCTCTTCCGGGCGAATCGGCCCGGGCGTGGGCACCCGGCCCTGGAAGTACTTGTGGGTCATGCTCAGGACCCGGCTGAACAGGTTGCCCAGATCGTTGGCCAGGTCCGAGTTGAAGCGCGTGCGCAACGCATCTTCCGAAACATTGGCGTCCTGGCCGAACTGCATCTCCCGGAGCAGGAAATACCGGAACGGGCCGCGTCCGTACTTCTCAGCAAAATCCAACGGCTCCACCACATTGCCCAGGCTCTTGCTCATCTTGGTATCCTGGACCAGCCAGTACCCATGGACGTTCAAATGACGGTACAGCGGCAGGCCCGCGGACAGCAGCATGCAGGGCCAGAACACGGCGTGGGGCTTGAGGATGTCCTTGGCCACCAAATGCTGAGCCTGGGGCCAGAAGGTGGTGAACAGCTCCCCGTCCGGCCATTCCAGAGCCGTGATGTAGTTCAACAGAGCGTCGAACCAGACGTAGGTCACGTATTCCGGGTCAAAAGGCAGCTCGATGCCCCAGGACAAACGGCTCTTGGGCCGTGAGATGCACAGGTCACCCAGATCCTCCCGGAGCAACCCCAGTACTTCGTTGCGATAGCGTTCCGGCCGGATGAAGTCCGGATTGGCTTCGATATGTTCGCGTAGCGGACCGAGGTACTTGGACATCCGAAAGAAATAATTCTTTTCCTGAATGTATTCCGGCGCGGTGAGGTGATCCGGACAAAGCCCATCACGCAGTTCCTTCTCCGTATAGAACCGTTCGCAGCCGAAACAGTAATGCCCGCCGTATTCGCCGTGGTAGATATCTCCCTGGTCGTAAATGCGCTGCAAAAACCGCTGTACCCGCTCCACATGCCGGGACTGGGTGGTCCGAATGAAATCGTCGTAACCGTAACCCAGGGCGTCCCACAGACCTTGAAACTGAGCGCTGACCGTATCCACGTATTCCCGCGGGGACACGTCCCGTGCCTCGGCTGCCCGGACGATCTTATCGCCGTGCTCGTCCGTGCCGGTCAGAAAAAACGTCTTTCGTCCCATCAATTTCTGGAAGCGGATCATGGAGTCGGCCACGGCCGTGGTATAGGCGTGCCCCAGGTGCGGCTTGGCGTTGACGTAATAAATGGGCGTGGAAAGAAAGAAAGATTGCAAGGGGAGTACCTCCGAAGGGGGATGTCAGGGGGGCAAGAGTTAAAAGTCAGGAGTCAGAAGTCAGGAGTCAAGAATCATGAGTTTCTTTAAAAACTGGCAACTTACTCAGCTCATCCGTGTGAAAGCGGACTGGATAGCGGTAACGCGCCCGCCGATGCGGGTGTGGCTGATTCGGAAGCGGCATGGCAAATCAAGTCGTTCCCGTGAAGGCGAGAATCCAGCGTCGGAATGAGGCCTTGTCCGGAATGTGCTACGTAGTTGCAAAAAAGATAATATTCTCGTGGTTAACGCGGCGTCCTCAGCTCTGCTCTTTTGGGGGGCCGGACTGTTTCTTGGGTTTGCGCCGCGACGAGCGTGAACGGCGTTTGGACTTGCCCGGCGTGGCGGGGTCGGTCTCGCTCTTGGGAGAACCGGCCGTGGCAGGCTCTTTTTTTGCGGCCTTTGAATCGGAAGGCCGCGCCGCATCCGGTCGAGGCTTTCCCTTGCGCCCGGAGCGTTTGCTCTTTTTCCGGGATGGAGCCGAGGATGGCGGGAGCTTGGTTTCGGGGTTCACCTGGGAAGCTTCGACCTGCTGTTCGGAAGACTCCGCCACCACGGATTCAGTAACCGGTACGGGCCGGGACACCACTCGCGGAGGCTCAACATCGGCCCTTTCCGGCCTTCCGAACTCGCGGCGCTCCGGTTCCCCTCTCTCCTTGGACGAGGAAACCAGACGTTTCCACTCCTCCAGGTCCACTTCCCTTTCTCCTCCGGGCTCCATGAAAACGGACACGGTGCGGCGAAAATAATTGGCCCGGATCACCTTGGCCGTTCCCAATGAAGTAGAAAAACGCTTACCCACTTTCGGACATTGATTCAAAAATTCATCGTAATTGGGCTGCTCGTAGCTCAGGCAGCACAGCAGGCGGTTGCAGACCCCGGAAATCTTGGCCGGGTTCAGGAACAAATTTTGTTCCTTGGCCATTTTGATGGTCGAGGGGGCGAACTGACGCAAGAAGCGCTGACAACAGACCAACTGTCCGCAATTGCCCAGGCCGCCGAGCATCTGGGTTTCATGGCGAGCGCCGATCTGGCGCAGCTCAATCCGGGTGCGGTAGGAGCGGACCAGGTCCTTGACCAGCTCCCGAAAATCAATCCGGTTGGGCGCGGTGAAGTAAAAGACCATCTTGCTGCCGTCAAACAGCACCTCCACGTCCACCAGTTTCATGTCCAGGTCACGCTCCGCGATGCATTCCCGGCAGTAGGCAAAGGCATTCCGAGCCAACTCCCGGTTTTCTCGATCCCGGATCAAATCCTCTTCCGTGGCCGGACGAAAAATGGACGGCATGGGGTTGTTCTCAGCGGAACCCGCCTCCTGTTCGCAAACGGATTCATTATCTGAAGCACTGCCAAAAGCACTATCACGAACAGAGTAAGCAGCACTGTCCGAAACACTTTCCGCGGCCCTTCCCACGTCAGCTTCAGCCTCGCAGCCCAATTCACCGTCTTGACCGCTCAATCCCTCGCGGGCCTCGCCATCCTCCAGTGTGAGCCGTTCCGGCCCGCATTCGCTCTCGGTCAGGGGCGTGATCCGTTCAACCTTGCCCATATGCAACTCGCCCTGCACCTGGACCAAGATATGGTCGCCCTGAGAGACTACATATGGCTCGGAGCGGAACTGAAGGAGGCGGTTTCCGGAGGTGACGCGGACGGAAAGAATGTTGCTCATGAGATATCCAGCTCAACCGGCGACCAGGTGTCGAACGCGCTCCAGAACTTGGGGGATGCCGCTGGGGTCGCTGCCGCCGGCCTGGGCCATGTCCGGTCGACCGCCTCCGCTGCCGCCAACCAGGGGCGCAAGTTCCTTGATCAGGCTTGAGGCCGTGAACCTGGAGTGCAGGTCCTTGCTCACCGCCACAGTGAGCATGGCCTTGCCGTCGGCTTGGGCCGCCAGGACAATGACCCCGGAAGCGAGCTTGGAGCGCAAATCGTCTATCATCTCCCGCATGGCCTTAACGTCCTTGACCTCCACTGCCGCGGCCAAAAGCGCAGCCCCGGCAACGTCTTCGACCTGAGCCGCCAGATCCGCGCCCTGACCAGAACGCAGTTGCCCTTCCAGGGCTTCCTTCTGTTTGACCAAATCCCGGTGCTGGGCCAGCAGGTTCTGGATCTTCCCGGACAGGTCCGACGGAGCGGCCTTGAGCAGCCCCGAGGCTTCCCGAAGCAGCGCGGACTGGCCGCGCCAATGCTCCAGGGCCTTGGTCCCGGCCAGGGCCTCGATCCGCCGCACACCGGCGGCGATCCCGGATTCGGAAAGGATCACAAAGCTGCCGGCCTGACCAGTGGAGCGCAGGTGGGTCCCGCCGCAGAGTTCCGTGGAGACTCCGGGCACGCTGACCAGACGGACCTCCTTACCGTATTTTTCACCGAAAAAAGCCAAGGCGCCGCGCTGTTGGGCCTCTTCCGGCGTGGTCACGACCACGTCCAAAGGGAGGTCGCCGAGGATGGCCCGGTTCACCTCGTCCTCCACGGCCCGCAGTTCCTCGGGCGTCAGGGCCATGGTATGGGTGAAGTCAAACCGCAGCACTTCCGGGGAAACGTAGGAACCGGCCTGGCGGACATGCTCGCCCAGAACTTTGCGCAGAGCGGCCTGGAGCAAGTGCGTACAGGTGTGGTGTCGGGCGGTGTCCAGGCGGGTCGCCTCGGTGACCAGCAGGTCCACTTCCTGGTCCAGGTAGAGCTCACCTTCGCGTACGGCGATCCGTTGAACGGCCAAATCCTGGCCGACCTTGACCACGTCCGTGACCTCGGCCATGCCGCTGGTGGAGCGCACCTGGCCCTGATCTCCCACCTGACCGCCGGAAGCCGCATAAAAGGGCGTCGCCGCTGCCACCAGCCAACCGTCCTGCCCGGCCGTCAGCTTTTCCACGCTCTCACCGGCAACGTCGGTCAGGGCCGTAACCCGGCTCCGGTCCGCGACATCGTCGTAGCCCACGAAGCGGGTAGTCAGTCCGGCTTCCAGCAAGTGACCGAAAAGCACGGATGGGTCGGTCTCCCCGCTGCCTTTCCAGGCCTTTTTGGCTCGCTGCTTCTGCTCGGCCATGCACTCCCGGAAACCCGCCTCGTCCACCTCGTAGCCCTGCTTTCCGGCCACGTCGTGGACAATGTCCAGCGGAAAGCCGAAGGTGTCGTAAAGTTTAAAAATTGTCTCTCCGGAAACCCGGCGCTCGCCCCGAGCCGTCAGGGCTTCCAGTTCCTCGGCCAGCAGTTTCAGGCCCTTGTCCAGGGTTTGTCCGAACCGCTCCTCTTCCTGCATCACTACCCGGCCCATGAAGGTTTGGTTTTCCAGAAGCTCAGGGAAAGTCTTGCCCATCATGCCACAGACATGGCCGCAGACCTTGTGCAAAAACGGTCCCTCAAGACCCAACAGTCGCCCGAAGCGGAAGGCCCGGCGAATCAGACGGCGCAATACGTAACCGCGCCCCTCGTTGGAAGGCACGATCCCGTCGGCCACCAGGAAGGCCACGGACCGGCCATGGTCCGCGATCACGCGCATGGCCGTGTCCCCGTCGTCCGTCACGCCGTAGGCCTGCCCGGACAATTCGGTAATCTGGGCGATCAGCGGAGTGAATAAATCGGAATCAAAATTGGAGAACACGCCCTGGCAGACCGCGCTGACCCGCTCCAGGCCCATGCCGGTGTCAATGCTCGGCTTGGGCAGGGGGTGCATGGCTCCGGAGGCGTCGCGCTCGTACTGCATGAAAACCAGGTTCCAGATCTCCAGATACCGGTCGCAATCGCACCGCCCGATGCCGCAGTCCGGTCCGCAGGACATGGCCTCGCCCTGGTCGATCAGGATTTCGGAACACGGGCCGCAGGGACCGGTGTCGCCCATGGACCAGAAATTGTCTTTTTCATCCAGTCGAAAAATCCGCTCCCCGGGCACGCCCGCCACCTGCTTCCAGATTTCCTCGGCCTCGTCGTCCTCCCGGAACACCGTGACGTACAGCCGCTCCCTGGGCAGTCCCAGTTCCTCGGTCAGAAAGCGCCAAGCAAAGTCCACGGCATCAGCCTTGAAGTAGTCGCCGAAGGAAAAATTGCCGAGCATTTCGAAAAACGTATGGTGCCGAGCCGTGCGCCCGACGTTTTCCAGGTCGTTATGCTTGCCTCCCACGCGCAGACATTTCTGGGAACTGACCGCTCGATTGGAATCGCGCTTCTCCTGACCCAGAAAGGCCTTCTTGAACTGAACCATGCCCGCGTTGGTGAACAACAGCGAAGGGTCTTCCCGAGGCACCAGGGAGGAACTGGCCACGATCTCATGGCCGTTGCGGGCAAAAAAGTCCAAAAAACGTTGACGGATGGATTCAGCGGTGATCACGTTTGGGTGCTCCTGAGATGGTGATGCCGGGGGATGATATTGCTCAGTGGAAGTTTGAAACTTTTGCGGCGACGCAACTATTGGGTGTGTTTCAACTGGACTGCTATGCGACTTCCGAAGCATTCTGCTCCGCGGGAGTATCCGGCGTGCCGGTCTCCTCGGTCATGCCCAGATGTCGCAAAAGCTGGTCTTCAATGGACTGGCGCAGATCCTGGTTTTCTTGCAGGAAGGCCCGGACGTTCTCGTAGCCCTGACCCAGGCGCTCCGAGCCGAAGGAGAACCAGGAACCGCTCTTGTCCACGATCTTGTGCTCCACGCCCAGCTCCAGGATCTCCCCTTCCCGGGAAATGCCC
>SKYX01000274.1 GCA_007127655.1 Desulfonatronum sp. | reverse complement strand
CCGGTGATCAGCCGGACCATTTCCTCGACCATGTCCACATTGGAGCCTTCCAGAAAACCCTGGGCAATGGTGCCGACGTTTTCCTCGCCGGGAACCCCCTCAATGGGATCCCCCGAGGCTTCGGTGGGCAGAAACATGTTTCGACCGATGCTGTTCAGGCCGGGCGGGTTGACGAAGGTGAACAGGGGGATGTCCGCGCCGGCCAACTCCTCGCCGAATCTGTCCATGGCCACGATGCGCCCGTTTTCCGTGACCACGATGTTCTGGGTATCCTGGGGCACGATGAACTCGGGCTGGAGGGCGTAGCCGTTGGCCGTGACCACCTGACCTTCGTTGGTCAATTTGAAGGCCCCGGCCCGGGTGTAGGCGAAGTCGCCGTTCAGATCGACCTGAAAAAAACCATCGCCTTCAATGGCCAGGTCCAAGGGGTTGCCGGTGTTCTGGAAGGACCCGGTGGAGAATTCCTTGTGCACGGTCACGGGGCGAACCCCCATGCCTACCTGAAGTCCGGTGGGGATACGATCTCCGGCGGCATTGGCCGCACCGGCGATCTTCATGGTCTGGTACATCAAATCTTCGAATTCTGCCCGGCTTTTCTTGAAACCCGTGGTGCTGACGTTGGCCAGGTTGTTGGACGTCACGTCGATGTTCATCTGCATGGCCTGCATGCCCGAGGCCGCCGTCCATAGGGAGCGCATCATTGAGGTTTTCCTCCATCTCTTTCAGTGCATTATTGCTATCTATTGTAATTGCTTAATTAGACCGTGCAGCTTGCCATCGGGACCCCGTGCTGCCTGGATACCGGCCTGCTCCGGTATGACGGAATGGAGTACCGTGATTGCGGATCCTCTCGGTCGTCACCCCGGCGCAGGCCGGGGTCCAGGTGCTTTTTGTGTGGTTCCCTTGCAGGGAGTTACCAAGCAGTTGCTATCTATCGGGGTGAAGCTACTTCCCGGATGACTTTTTGGTCCGCTTCCTGGGCCGTGTGCATCACTTTCTGGTAGGCCTCGAAACTGCGGTGGGCCTCAATCATTTTGACCATCTCGCTGACCACCTCCACATTCGCCCCTTCAAGGTAGCCCTGCATCACGGTGACGTTGTCCGCGGGCAGTTCGGCGGCCTGGACTCCGGGGCGGAGGCGGAACATGTTTTGGCCCAGTTTTTCCAATACCTGTGGATTTTCAAAGGCCACTAGGTCAAAGTTGCCCACGGGCTCGCCATTGGCCTGGATTGCTCCATCGGGACCAATGACGATCCGGGCGTTGGGCTCCAGGTTCACGGGGCCGCCGTCCACGAGCACCGGAAAGCCCTGCCCTGTGACCAACTCGCCGCCCGGGGTCAGGCGGAAGTTGCCGTTACGGGTGTAGAAATCTCCTTCCAAGGTGCGGACTTTGAAAAAGCCTTCGCCTTCAAGTGCAGCGTCCAGGGGATTTCCTGTCTCCTTGGCCGATCCTTGGGCAAAGTCGATGTGGGTCAGGGCGATCCGGTTCTGGGCCATTTCGTCCGGGACGGGGAGCAGCGATTTTTCGTTGATTGCGGAAATAGGGTCCAGCATGCCGTGGCCGAAACGGGTGAAGACGTCCCGGAAGGCCATGGTTTCCCGCTTGTAGCCCGTAGTGTTCACGTTCGCCAAATTGTTGGCGGTGTTTGCCAAGCGGTGTTCCTGGGTCAGGGCGCCGAACAGGGCGTTATACATACTGGTTTGCATCGCAATCCCTCCTGGTTTGGGATTCAAGCAAATTCCAAGCCATTTTTTCTGAGCTGGATGCTTGACAAGTTCTGGGCCCTTGAGCATATGAACGATTGCGTTTCGCGGGCGGGCGTAGCTCAGCTGGTAGAGTACAAGCTTCCCAAGCTTGGTGTCGCGGGTTCGACTCCCGTCGCCCGCTCCATCTTTAATTCGCAACATCCTGATCGGTAGCGGCCTGGCCGCACAACAGAGACGACGAACGGGGTGGGCCATGTGGTCCACTTTTTTTTTGGATTTTCAGACAGCCATGCAGACTTCTCCCCCTTCTTCCCGCGCCCGGTCGGAAGAAATCCTTCGCCATCTGGAGTTATTGGTTTTGCCCGTTGTTCACGGCCTCGGTCTGGAACTTTGGGGCTTGGAGTATCTGCCCCTGGGCCGCAAGGCGTTGATCCGCATCTATATCGACGCCGAGAGTGGAGCGACCATCGACCAGTGCGCCATGGTCAGCCGACAGCTTGGCCCTGCTCTGGAAATCGACGAGCGACTTCCCGGCACCTTTACTCTGGAGGTCTCCTCGCCCGGTTTGGAGCGTCGGTTTTTCAAGCCGGAACAACTCCAAGGCTACCTTGGGAGGACCATACAGGCCCAACTTTATGAACCGCTGGACGGATGCAAATCCTACCGCGGCGAGCTGTCCTCGGTGGACGGCTCGACGGTCACGATAGTGGAAAACGGCGCCTCGGTGGCGTTGGATTGGGACCAAATAAAGAAGATTCATTTGATCCATGCGTTTTGACCCGAAACCACCGGACGATTTCGGGATGGAAAGGTTTTTCGGAACCGGCGCAGGATTTCGACACATATGAAAGATTGCCGAAAACAATGATGGTTTTTGCCGGCCGGTGGCGCGAAACGGCCCCGGCCCTGATATTATCCTGGAGGAAGAGATGAGCGCCGAACTGCGCAAGGCCATTGAGCAAATCAGTAAAGACAGGGGAATCCACAAGGATCTTCTCATTGACACCCTGGAACGGGCCGTGCGGTCCTCGGTGACCAAGAAGCTGGGCGAGGATGTGGATATCGAGGTCACTTTCAACGAGGACAAGGGCGGTTTCGACGTCTATCAGTTCAAACGGGTGGTGGAGGAGATCGTCGATCCGGTCAGTGAGATTCTGCTTGAGGACGCCAAGCATCACGACCCCAATGTTCAGGTGGACGATGAACTCGGTTTTGAACTGAAAGTGGAAGACCTGGGTCGGATCGCCGCCCAGTCCGCCAAGCAGGTCATCATCCAGCGGATGCGCGAAGCGGAACAGGAAATCATTTACGAGGAGTACAAGGACCGCAAACGGGAAATCGTCAGTGGGTCCATCCAGCGCCGGGATCGTTCCGGCTGGATCATCAACCTCGGTCGAACCGAGGCCTTGTTGCCCAAGGAAGAGCAGATTCCCAAGGAACGGTTCCGACGTGGCGATCAGATTCAGGCCCTGCTTTTCGACGTGCGCAAGGAAGGTCGCGGCCCGCAGATCATTGTTTCCCGCTCCCATCCGGACTATTTGACGGTGCTCTTCAACCGCGAGGTGCCGGAAGTGGCGGATGGATTCGTGCGGATCATGGGCGTGGCCAGGGACCCGGGCAGCCGGGCCAAGGTGGCGGTGATGTCCACGGATCGCGACGTGGATCCGGTGGGTGCCTGCGTCGGGGTCCGCGGCTCGCGGATTCAGAACATCGTCCAGGAACTGCGCGGTGAGCGGATCGATATCATTGTCTGGAGCCCGGAGATCACCACCTACGCGGTGAACTCCCTGTCCCCGGCCAGGATTTCCCGAATTACCGTGGACGAGGAAGACGGCATCCTGGAAGTCGTGGTTCCGGATGATCAGCTTACCCTGGCTATTGGGCGTAAGGGGCAGAACGTCAAGCTGGCGGCCAAACTGTTGGGCTGGAAGATCGATATTTTCACGGAGAGCCGCTACGGGACCATGTACAAGGACCGGCAGGGGCTGGAGCAGTTGGTCAGCGTGGCCGAAGTGCCTCTGGAAGCCTTTTTGGCCGCCGGCTTCAACAGCCCCACGGCCGTGGCCGAGGCCGAAGACGAGCAACTGTTGACGATTCAGGGGCTGGACGAGGCCAAGGTCGCAGACATCCGTTCGGCCATCAATTTTCTTGGCTTGGTCGAACGCTCTGAAGACGATGAGAGTGAGGACGGCGAGAGCGACGAAGAGGCCGCTGACTCTGTTTCGGAGTCGGATGAAGGTGCTGATCATGCTCTCGATGAGGGCGAGTCCGAGGTCAAGTCCGAGGAAGCCATGGAGGACGCCGTTGAGGCGAACGAAGAGACGGAAGCCGGTTTCGCCGAAGGGGCTGAAGTCGCTTCCGCCGGGGAGACGGACGCAAGCCCGGATCCAGAGGCGGGGCGTGGCCGAGAATGAGTCGCAAGGACCTACCAAAGGCTCACCTGGGGAACTTTTGAGAGAACCATTGGGAGAGCAGTCGGGAAAATGCGTCGGGCATGTGCCCACGAGGACGTGCGTCGTCTGTCGCCGGAAAGCTCCCAAAATGGAGTTGCGCCGTTTTGTGCGCGACGCTGGCCGGGAGCCCCTCGCAGATCTCCGTCAGCAATTGCCCGGGAGAGGGTTTTACGTGTGTAATCAAGCATTATGTTTGGATAAATTGACGTCGACAGGGAAACGTCGGAAGCGGTGCAAGGGAGAGATGCATGGCCAATAAGATACGCATTATGGAATTGTCTTCTGAACTTGGGGTCAGCAATAAGGAATTGCTGCAAGTCTTGCGCGAGCTGGACATCCCGGTGAAAAGCCATGTCAGCAGCATCTCCGATGAGGAGGCCGCCCAGGTTCGTGAAAAAATGCAGCGCAAGGACGCCCCCGTCGATGTTCAGCAGCGGGAGATTCAGCCCGGGGTCATTTTGCGGCGACGGAAGGTTGCCAAGCCGGAAGCCCAGAAAGTTTCGGACGCTTCCGGGGATCAACCCGAGGACGCTCCGACTCCCGAGAGAACGGATGGTCCGGAGCAGGATGCGGTCAAGGGAGTAGCGGAGAAAGCTGAGGATGCGGCCGATGCCGTTGCTCCGGCTCAACGCCGGGCTGGAAAAAAGACCGTGGACGCTCCTCGGGCACGGATTATCGGCACATCCGAAGAGCCGGTTGCTCCAGGCGTGAAAGAGCCGGGTGCGGAAGAAGTTGGCGAGGATGCTCCCTCCACAGCTGTCTCCGAAGAGACGCAGGTTCGGGTGGAGCCGGATGCCCCAGCCACGCAGGAAGATCCTGGCACACAGGATGTGCCCCGGGACGCACCGGGCAAGCCGGATGTTCCCGGCACGGGGGATTCGCCCGCAGATGACGTCGTGACCGCACCCGCAGAGGAATCGGCGGTCAGTGCAAAGACGGAGAGCCCGGACGCCGCGCCTCCCGCGGACGCAGCCACTGGCGAAGAGTCCGATGCGGCTGCATCGGAAGCCGTCGGTGAAAAGCCGAAGAAGCGGAAGCCACGGAAGCGCGAGCCGTTGGTTCAGACCGGACCGCAGGTGCGGATTATTTCCAAGCCGGAAGCCAAACCCGACTTTTCCTATAAGCCCGAAAGCAAACCGTACACCCCCACCCCGGTTCGAACGCCCGGCACCGCGGAAGCGCCTGCCCGGCCCGGGGTGGACGCCGGTGCTCAGGCTGATAGCGCCTCGGACCGGAAGAAGAAGAAAAAAGGCAAACGCACCGTGGAGATTACCCAGCCTTCGGTGCTTGGGGAGCAGAATCGCTCTGATCCGTCCTGGAAGAAGAAGAAAACTACTCCGGTTCAGGATCGGACCGGCGGTAAATTCCGGGCCAAACGGTCGCGTCCCAAATTCCGTCACGAAGCCGAAGGTCAGGCTGGCCAGGCTGGAACCCAGCCGATCAAGGCTGCCAAGCGCAAGATCCGCATGGAAGAGGCCATCCGGGTTTCGGAGATGGCCAAGCAAATGGGGCTCAAGGCCCAGGAGATCATCAAGATGCTGTTCTCCATGGGCGTGATGACCACCATCAACCAGTCCATCGACATGGATACGGCAACCCTGGTGGCCGCGGAGTTTGGTTACGAAGTGGAACAGGTCGGGTTCATGGAAGAAGGATTCACCCACACCCGTGAAGAGGACAAACTGGAAGATCTCGCACCGCGTTCTCCGGTTGTGACCATCATGGGCCACGTGGACCACGGCAAGACCTCTCTGTTGGACGCCATCCGCGAATCCAACGTGACCAAGGGCGAGGCTGGAGGGATCACTCAGCATATCGGCGCGTATCACGTGGAGACCAATCGCGGCGCGGTGACCTTTCTGGACACGCCCGGTCACGAAGCCTTCACGGCCATGCGTGCCCGTGGGGCCCAGGTCACGGACCTGGTCATCCTGGTGGTGGCCGCGGACGACGGCGTCATGGAACAGACCAAGGAAGCCGTGAACCATGCCAAGGCCGCCGGTGTGCCCATCGTCGTGGCCGTGAACAAGATCGACAAGGAAGACGCCAACCCCGAACGGGTGATCCGCGAGCTGAGCGAGATGGGGCTTCTGGCCGAAGCCTGGGGCGGGGAGACGATTTTCGCCAACGTCTCGGCCAAACAGCGCATCGGCCTGGACGAACTGCTGGAAATGGTCCTGCTTCAGGCCGAGGTTCTGGATCTCAAAGCTAATCCGACCAAGCGAGCCCGAGGGCGGATTGTGGAAGCCCGGCTGGACAAAGGCCGAGGTCCGGTGGCCACGGTGTTGATCCAGGAAGGGACCTTGCACGACGGCGATGTCTTTGTCTGCGGTCTTTACCAGGGCAAGGTTCGAGCCATGTTTGACGACAAGGGCAAGAAGGTCAAGGATGCCGGGCCGGCCTTCCCGGTGGAGGTCCAGGGCTTCGACGGCCTGGCCGAGTCGGGAGACGAATTCGTGGTGGTGGCGGATGAAAAGATCGCTCGCCGGATCGCCCAGTCCCGCATGACCAAGGAGCGCGAGAAGGCCCTGGCCAAGGCCACCAAGGTCACCCTGGACAGCTTC
The DNA here is from genome assembly GCA_007127655.1 of Desulfonatronum sp. Classification (GTDB taxonomy): domain Bacteria; phylum Desulfobacterota; class Desulfovibrionia; order Desulfovibrionales; family Desulfonatronaceae; genus Desulfonatronum. Next base: position 2,667 of record SKYX01000274.1, on the reverse strand, counting down.
CTGGCCTCCAAGGCGGCTGGCGAGGCCAAGTTCCTGAATCTGGTCATCAAGACCGACGTGCAGGGGTCCGCCGAGGCGGTCTCCGAGTCCCTGCTCAAGCTGTCCACGGACGAGGTCCGAGTGCGGATCGTCCACTCCGGAGCCGGAGCCATCACCGAATCCGACGTCATGCTGGCCACGGCCTCTTCGGCCATCGTGATCGGCTTCAACGTCCGGCCCGTGGCCAAGGTCAAGGAAGTTGCCGAAACCGAAAGCGTGGAAATCCGTTTCTACGACATCATCTACAACCTGGTGAACGACATCCGCGACGCCATGACCGGCATGCTCTCGCCGATTATCCGGGAGTCCTATCTGGGTCAGGCCGAGGTCCGCCAGACCTTCAGCGTGCCCAAAATCGGTATGGTGGCCGGGTGCGCGGTGATGGACGGCAAGCTGCTGCGCAACGCCAAGATCCGCCTTCTGCGTGAGGGCGTGGTGATCTACACCGGCAAGCTCAGTTCGCTGAAGCGCTTCAAGGAAGACACCAAGGAAGTGCTCAAGGGTTTCGAATGCGGCGTGGGGCTGGCCAACTTCAATGACATCAAGGTCGGCGACGTGATTGAGGCCTTTGAGGAAGTCTCGGAGGCGGCGACGCTGTAGAAAGGTTCAACGGTTCAGGGTTCAATGGTTGGGGCTCTGCTTGATTTGGGAAGTCCACAGTGGCATGAGTGGACTCCGCATCCCCCCTCACGACCTCACCCATTGCTTTCAACCGTTGAACCGCTGAACCGTTGAACCGTTGAACCCCTGAACCCCTAATGATCATCGGCGTATTACGGCTGGAATTCCGGCTGCACGGGAACGACTCTCTCAAGGGCAAGCGCAAGGTGGCCCAGAGTCTGAAACAGAAGCTGCGCAACAAGTTCAATCTCGCCGTGTCCGAAGTGGAAGCCCTGGACGAGCATGAACGGTTGATTCTGGCGGCGGCCACGGTTTCCAATGACGCGGCCCGGGTGGAAAGTCGGCTGCACAAGGCCATGTCCCTGGCCGAGGCCGCCGCTCCCGTGGAATTCGTCCAGGGCAACACGGAAATATTTCGATCAACGCAGGACCCCGGAGATCTCCGCGCGGACCTGCTGGAAGGAGGCTCATGGTAATGCGTGGTCCGTCCCGGCGATCAATTCGCCTCGCGGACATGATCCAGCGGGAACTGGCTCAGATGCTTCAGGAGGAGATCCAGGACCCCCGGCTGGAACTGGTCACCATCAGCGGAGTGCGGCTCAACTCCGACCTGAGCATCGCCAAGGTGTTTTACACCTGCACCGACGATCCGCTCCGGCTGGAGGAAATCGCCGTCTCCCTGGGCAAGGCCAAGGGATATATGCGGACCTTGCTGGGGAAGCGCCTGAATCTGCGCTCCACCCCGGAACTGCGCTTTGAACGGGACATCTTTCTGGAGGACATGGTTTATGACGGCCGCCATGAAAGGTAGTACGGTGGACAGTTGGGCCCGTGTTTTGCGCCTGTTGCGCGAAGGCGACAATTTTCTGGTGGCCGGACACAACAACCCGGATGGCGACGCCCTGGGCTCCACCGTGGCCATGGGATGGTTGCTTGAAACCCTGGGCAAGACCTACTGGCTCTACAACGAGTCCTCGGTACCGGATCGATTTTCCTGGCTGCGCTCCTCCCAGACCTTGCAGCAGGTCCATCCGGACTGGGAGCCGCGATGGTACGTTTTGCTGGACTGCGGCGACGCGAAGCGCGTGGGCAAGGATTTGGTCCGCCGCCTGCCTCTGGAGCGAACAATCAACATCGACCACCACGTCAGCAACCGAGATTTCGGCGCGGTGAACCTGGTGGAGCCGGATCGGTCCTCCGTGGGGGAGATGATCGGCTACCTGGCACAGGAACTGGGCATTCCCTTGAGTGGTCCACTGGGCGAGGCCGTCTATCTGGCCCTGGTCACGGACACGGGATCGTTCAGCTACGAAAACACCGGACCCAAGGTACTGGAACTGGCGGCGACCATCATCCGACAGGGGTTGAATCCAGGACGATTCAATGCCCTGCTGCAAAACCAGTGGCGACTGAACCGCCTGAAGCTGATGGGCGACGTATTGAACCAGGCCAGGTTGTTCGATGACGGACGGATCGGGATAATTTCCATTCCCAAGGCCTTTCGCGACAAACGACAAGCCACCATCGAGGACTGCGACGACATGGTGGACTACATCCGGCGGGTCAAGGGAGTACAAATCGCGGCCAGCCTGCGGGAGGACGAACCCCGCAAGATCAAATTCAGCCTGCGTTCCTCCGGTGACACGGATGTGGAGGAAATCGCCTCCTCCGTGGGCGGCGGCGGCCACAAGAACGCTTCCGGCGGCGAATTGCATCACTCCCTGGAGGACGCGGAAGCGCTTCTGGTGCGGATGATCCGCCAGTATCTGGCCCTGGCGGATAAAAACCCTCCTTCCGTGTCGTGACGTCCCCGCCCCGTATGGAACCTCGTCAACGAATGGACTCTGGGACCTCGACGCGAAAACCGGCTCAAGCACACGGCGTACTGGTCCTGGACAAGCCCTCGGGCCCCTCGTCCACACAGTGTCTGGAGCGGATCAAGCGTACCCTGGGACAGCGCAAGATCGGTCATGCCGGGACGCTGGATCCGTTAGCCCAGGGCGTCCT
>SKYX01000212.1 GCA_007127655.1 Desulfonatronum sp. | reverse complement strand
TCGCGAAGGGCGCATCCGCAAAGCCTCTGGTCGAAACCTGGTGATGGAACGCGACCAACAGGGAGCCGACAAAAAAGAGCGCCAAGAAAACCGAGGTCCATCGAAAGGTGCGGGTGATCATCATGGAGGAAGTGTGCTGGAAAAAAACACCGTCAGGCGAGGAGCCTTTCGGTTTCCGCATCTTTCTTGGCGGAAGCCGGATTCTTTGCTTGGCGTCCTTGGAGCCCTGAGCGAAGCGGGCGGTTCATTCTTTCCGTGGGTCTGCCCCGGAATGGATCGAATATCACCGCGGCAGCAGCTCCGCGACGCACTCGATATGCGAGGTGTGGGGGAACATGTCAACCGGTTGGACGCGGCACAGATGATAGCCTAAGGCCAGCCGCTTGACGTCCCGGGCCAGGGTGGCCGGGTCGCAGGAGACCAGGATCAGTTTTGGCGCGCCGATTTCCAGCAGCCGGTCAACGACGTCGGCCCGCATTCCGGCCCGGGGCGGATCGGCGACGATCACGTCCGGACGCTCCGAGGAAGCACCACCGAGAACCTGGGGAATGGTCCAGCTTACGTCTCCGGCCTCAAAGCGGCAATTGGTTATCCCGTTCCGTCGGGCATTGGCCTGGGCGTCCCGCACAGCTTGCGGTTCGGTTTCAAAGCCGACCACCCGGGCCGCCTTTGCGGCCAGGCTCAGCGCCATGGCACCCACCCCGGAATACAGGTCCCAGACAGTCTCCCGCCCCTTCAGTTCCGCGAAATCCGCGACAATGTCCCGAAGCTTTTCCGCAGCCCCGGAGTTGACCTGAAAAAAGGCCCGGCTGGAAATGGCCAGTTCCAGGTCTCCCAAGACATGGATCAGTTCCTTTGGTCCGGTGACGGACACGGTCCGTTCGCCCTGGGCCACCAGGGTACGGCTTTTGCGTGTCTCGAGGATCACGGAGATCGCTGTCAAGGAATGATGCGCCATTTTTTTTGCAATGTACTCCGCAAGGCGTGGAGCTATCTCTTTGCCCCGGGGATCGTTGCTGGTGATCAAGGAAATCATCATGTGGCCCGGATCGGTCCCGAGACGCAGCACCACATGCCGCAAAAGACCTCGTCCCGTGTCCGGATCATACCCCTGCACCCCGGTTTCCACAGCCCACTTGCCGACCAGGTGCGCCGCGTCGACCATGGCCTGAGGGCAGAGCGTACAGGACTGGACAGGCACCACGGCGTTGGCCAGCCCTCGTGGACGCAGGCCCACGGCCACTCCAGCCTTGGCCGCGGTCCAACCTCGGATGTCCCTTGCGCCGGTTATGATGGTCGTGGCCGCAGCGAACTCCATCTTGTTCCGGTAGCCGTGGATCAGCGGCGAGGCGATGGTCGGCATCACCTGGACGTCCGCACCGGCGAGATGGCGTAGCGACTCCCGGACCAGCTCCCGCTTCCAGTGCAGCTGTCGACCGTACGCCATGTGCAGCCAGTCGCACCCGCCGCAAACGCCGAAATGCGGGCAGACCGGCGGCACGTAATCCGGAGACTGTTCCAGTATCTCGACCAGTTCCGCCTTGGCGTGCCGGGCTTTGACCGAGCTGATTCGAGCCAGCACACGCTGCCCCGGCAACGCGCCGGGCACGAACACGGCCATGCCTTCGTGCCGGGCCAGCCCGTCCCCGCCCAGCACGGGCTTGACCACGTCCAAGGGCAGTTCTTGTCCGATATGAACGGCCATGTTCAGCTCCTCGTGCTCTTACGGTCCGGATCAAATGTCAGTGGCAACTGCTCAATATGGTCGGGCAAGCCAAGACCACGAAAAAAGACTGTATTCCGGCCTTCGCCGGAATGACTGGAAGCAGCAGGAACTTCATACAAAGTCAGCCCGGCGCAGAGCCTGCCCCGGACTCGATCCGGGGCCGAGGGCCAGGCGAAGCTGCCCAGAGTTCGTGAACTAATGGTGATCAAAGCTCGTAACTCAACGAAATAATTTCATAACGGATTTTGCCGCGAGGCGCGTCCACCACCACTTCGTCGCCCTCTTCCTTGCCCAGCAGGGCCCGGCCCACGGGGGAGGCGATGGAGATGCTGCCTTCATTGGGATCGGCCTCGTCCGGGCCGAGGAGGGTGTACTTCTTGATCTCCTCGGTATCCAGATCCTCCAGTTCCACCGTGGCGCCAAAGGCCACTCGCGAACCGCCCAGGGTCTTGGGGTCGATGACGTTGAACCGGCCCATCCGGGACTCGATGTACTTGATCTTGGCCTCCAGCATGCCCTGCCGTTCCCGGGCCGCCTCATAGCCGGCGTTTTCCCGCAAATCGCCCTCTTCACGAGCCACCTTGATGGCCTCGATGATCTCCGGCCGCTCCCGCTTGAGTCGGTCCAGCTCTCGCTCCAGCTTCCTGAATCCTTCAACGGTGATAGGGATAGAATCCATCGCGTTATCCTCAGGTTTGATGGTTGCGGACGTCGTCGCGTCAAAAAACGACGCGAAGCACGGTCCTCGAAACGACGACGTCATGGATGACGAAAGGCCAGGACACCCGTTCGCAGAGGTTGGGTCGCCCTGGCCATGAAAATTCCCCCCATGGGGAATATCGAATATGTTTTTCCGCCCAGCTACCCCATGGCCGGGCGGTGGTCAAGTCGGCCTGAGCCGGACTGCTGAATCCTTGTTTCGGTTGACCAACCCTTCGACCCTGTGCCAGATATTCTCCGGCTCGGAGGACTCCTCGAGCATCACCTATTTTATTAACGGAGCATTGTCATGCGGCTGCACGTTCTCGGCTGTTCGGGCTCGGATCTCCCCGGATACAATCTGACGTCCTTTCTGGTGAACAAGACCCTCCTGCTGGACGCCGGGTCAGTGACTTCGTCCATGCCTCTTGCGGACCAGGCCGCGATCCAGGAAATCCTGGTCACCCACGCCCACCTGGACCATATCAAGGACATTTTGTTTCTGGCGGACAACCTGATCGAGCTGGTGGCCCGCAACGAGCACGGGGCCGTGCGCCTCCGCGGCCTGGCCCCGGTGCTGGAAAGCATCCGGACCCACCTGCTCAACGACACCATCTGGCCGGACTTCACCATCCTGCCGACCTTCGCCAACCCGGTCCTGACGTATGCCCCACTGGAACCCGGAGTCTGGGAGGACGTGGCCGGTCTGCGGGCGGTCACCGTTCCGGTCAACCACGCCACCGCCGCATCCGGCTACCTGCTCCTCGACCCGGCCTCCGGGCGACACTTCGCCTTTACCGGAGACACCGGCCCCACCGACGACTGGTGGACGTTCCTGAACGACCTGCCCTTTACCCTGGAAAACCTGATCATTGAAGCCTCGTTTCCCGACGCCATGGAAAAACTGGCCCTGCTCTCCAAGCACCTCACGCCCAGGCTGCTCCGGACCGAGTTGGACAAACTGGGCGTTCGGCCCAAGATCTACATCTCGCACATGAAGTCCACCTTTTCCACCGATATCCAGGAACAGCTGCATCAGGCTCTGGACGGCTACACCTACCACCTGCTGCGCGATGGCGAAGAAATCGTTTTCTGATTTCCCGGACTTCCAGCGCCATATGGACGCCCTGGGCATGTTCCACATGCGCCTGGGTTTTGAACGGATGCGCGATGCCGCGAATCGCCTGGACATCGTCCGGCCGGCCGCCCCCCTGGCCCAGGTGGTGGGGACCAACGGCAAAGGCTCCACCGCGTTTTTTCTCTCCCGGCTCGCCGCGGAACACGGCCTTGCCGTCGGGCTGTTCACCTCACCCCACTTTCTGACCCTCAGAGAACGGGTCCGCGTCAATGGCAACCCGGCTACCGAGGAGCAAATCCTGAGCTGGGCCAACACTGTCCACGCCGCCTGCAACGACATCGGCCTGACCTATTTCGAGACCATCGCGTTGATGGCCATGATCGGCTTCACCGCGGAGCGCGTGGACCTGATCGTGCTGGAAGCCGGACTGGGCGGACGCAACGACGCCACCTCCACCTGGACCCCGGACCTGCTCCTGATCACGCCCATCGGCCTGGACCACGACCAGATCATCGGCCCCGGCCTGGAAAACATCGCCCGGGACAAGGCCGGAGCCATCAAGCCCGGCACGGTGGTCGTCTCGGCCCCCCAGGCCGCCGTGGTCCGTGAAGTCCTGGAGCAGGAGGCAGCCGGCCAGGGAGTGGTCGTACACAGTGTCAACGACATCGCCGAAATGTCCGCCGAAATGCAGGCCAATATCCAGGCATGGAACGCCATTGCTCCGGCCTTGCTCGGCGACCACCAACGCAGCAACGCCCACCTGGCCCTGGCGGGGTGGACGAGCCTGGCCCATAGCCAGGGCTGGCCCGTGCGCCCTGATGCCTGTAAACACGCCCTGACCTCCAGAGCTTGGCCCGGACGCCTGCAACGCGTAACCATGTCACCGGGAGGCTCACCGGAAATCCCCTCGGAAATCATTTTGGACGGCGCGCACAACCCCCCGGCCCTGGAGACTCTGAACGCGGCCCTGAGCAAAATGGCCATCCGCTCCAGCGCGGTGATCTTCACCTGCATGCGGGACAAGGACCTGACCGCCATGGCCCCCCTGGTCCGACAATTGACATCCGGGCCGATCTTTGTTCCTGAACTGCCCACGCAGCCACGCAGCCGCCCCGCATGGGAGATCGCCCGCGAACTGGGTCCCCAAGCCCAAACCGCTCCTGATCCGGCAACGGCCTTGGACCTGGCCCAGGAACATGCTCGGGCCCATATCCGGCCCCATGGCTCAATTCTGATTTGCGGTTCGCTCTATCTCTTGGCGGAAATCTACGCCCTGCACCCGGAGTGGTTGGAGGCGTGATCGACGCGAAGCAGGGTTTTGGGAATTGCTCAAAAAATTGTGTCAAGCATGACCTGGATTCCCGCCTTCGCGGGAATCCAGGCACAAGAGGGCTTACAGGCTGCGTCCCGCTTTTTGTGCAGATACCACTTATTCTCTATCCCGGAGATTCCATGTCTGAACTGTATCGCTTGCTGCCCTCCGTGGACCTGATTCTGCAACGGGTCTCGGAGTCCGGTCGCTACGCGCATCTGCCGCGTCCCCTGCTCAAGGACCTCGTCAATGTGCACCTGGATCAATTGCGGGCGGCCATTCGCGGGCAGAAACTGACCACCTCCGAGGAACTGCAATGGTCCGCCCTGGAGGGGCCGCTGCACGCCTTTCTGGATCGGGCCTCCAGGCCGCATTTTCGGCGGGTGATCAACGCCACGGGCGTGGTGGTGCACACCAATCTGGGGCGCTCCCTGCTGGCCCGCCCGGCCGTGGAGGCCGTGACCGAGGCCTGCGTCCATTACTCGAATCTGGAATTTTCCCTGGACACAGGCCAGCGCGGCAGCCGTTACGCCCACGTGGAGGAACTGCTGTGCAAGCTGACAGGGGCCGAGGCCGGGCTGGTGGTGAACAACAACGCCGCCGCGGTACTGCTGATGCTGGATACCCTGGCCAAGGGCAAGGAAGTGGTGGTTTCCCGGGGGCAGTTGGTGGAAATCGGCGGCTCGTTTCGCATCCCGGACGTGATGGCCAAGAGCGGGGCCGTGCTGCGGGAAGTGGGGGCCACCAATCGGACCCATCCGTACGACTACGAGCGGGCGATCACTCCGGAAACCGCGGCCCTGCTCAAGGTGCACACCTCGAACTTCCGGATCATCGGCTTTCACAAGGAAGTCGGGCTACGGGAGATGGTTGCCCTGGGCGAAAAACACGGCCTGCCGGTACTGGAGGACCTGGGCAGCGGCAATCTGTTCGACTTCACGCCCTACGGCCTGGACCACGAACCAACGGTCCAGGAGGCCGTGGCCGACGGGGCCGCGGTGGTCACCTTCAGCGGGGACAAGGTTCTGGGTGGGCCCCAGGCCGGGATCATCGTGGGGCGTAAGGAATACATCGATCCGATCAAGAAGAACCCCATAAACCGGGCCCTGCGCATCGACAAAATGACCCTGGCCGCCCTGGAGGCCACGTTGCGCCTCTACCTGGACCCGGAACTGGCCCGCCGGGAAATCCCGACCCTGCGGATGATCACCGCGTCGGCCGAGGAACTGCGGCGGCAAGCAAGCAAACTGGTCCGCGGCTTGCGCCGGGCCCTGGGCATAAGCGCCAATATCACACTGCTTCCCGGCGCTTCACGAGTGGGTGGCGGGGCGTATCCGGAGCGGGACCTGCCCACGACCCTGGTAGCTGTTCGCCCTCAAGGCACGGACATCGGGGTGGAGGCGCTGCGCGACGCCCTCCTGGACACCGATCCGCCCCTGATCGGTCGCATCGAGCACGACGCCTTCTGCCTGGACCCTCGCACCCTGGCCGACGCGGAACATGCCCTGGCGTCCAAGGTTCTGGCCAAGGTGTTGGCCCCGTAAGCTACCCGCCAAATGGGATCATAACCGCATCACCACCCCCGCAAACCCAAAACGCCCCCCCTCGGAGCAACCATGCCCGCCCCTTCTCTCCCCCTCGCGGAAGCGAGCCTCGATCTGGAACATTGTACGAGCTGCCAGGCTTGCGTCGAGCTGTGCCCGGAGGTTTTCGGTTGGGGTGAAGACCAGGAGCTTCCGTATCTGAAAACAAGCCAAGGATCCGAAGAGGACCTGCGCAAGGCCGCGGCCTACTGTCCCAAGGACTGCATCGAGGTGACGTCTCTCCACGGAAAGACGTTGCAAGCGTGAACCGTCCTTAACCGCTCCGCTCCCGGGCCAAGGCGGCCTCTTCATGGCGACCCTGGCTCTGCAGGGCCTTGGCCAGGACCTCCCAATACGCGCCCTGTTCCGGAAGCAGGGCCACGCTTTGCCTGGCCAGGGTTTCGGCGATTTCGGCGTCCTCGCCCTGTTCGAGATACATCTTGGCCAGCAGATGCATGGCCAGGGCGTCCTTGGGATTGTGCACCAGGGCTTGATGCAGATGCTCCCGGGCCTGTTCGAGGTTGCCTTCCCGCAGTTCCAGGCGGGCCAAGTGACGATGCGTCACACCTTCACCGCCCGGGACCGACCGGGCACGGGTATAGTAATCCCGAGCCGCCTCCACGTCGTCGCTCTGTTCGGCCATTTGCCCCAGGCGGATCAGGCTGAACATGTGTTCCGGATCCAGTTCCAGGCAGCGCTCGAAAAATCGCCGAGCCTGGTCGGCCTCGCCTTGCTTCAGAAGGGTGTGCCCCTGGTTGTAGGTGGCCATGATGTCGTCAGGAGCTTGGCGCAGAATTTCCGCGAACTGGGCCGCTGCGTCGCCGTATTTGCCCAGCCGGGCATAACAGACCCCCAGGGAGTTTCTGGCGGTGAGATTATTCTCGTCCGCCAGTAGGGCCAGCCTGTACTCCTCCATGGCGGAATAGACGTCTCCGCTGGAAAAGGCCCGGTCCGCACTAACCGTCAGTGAAGTGGAACAGAAGGCGACGGCGTTGGGCTCGGACAGCATCAGGGCGTGCTCCAGGGCCTTGCGACTGTTCTCCAGCGTATTCGCTTTGGTGAAGTTCAACCAGGGATACTCCGCCAGGCCCACGTAGACCGATCCGCGCAGCTTTTCTCCGGCGTCCCTGACCAGGGCTTTTGCTGAATCCTCCAGGCTCCGAGCGTCGGACTCCGGAACCAGGCAGGCCAGGGTGCTGAAGCTGAACCGGCCAAGGACCATGTTCGGCCCCAATTTTTCCACGGCCATGGCCCCGAGCTGATGCATCTTGCGCTCCACGTCGCCATGGTCCAGCGGTTCCGACTCCATGGAGCCGCCTTCCAGAAAGGCCAACATCACGGCAAACCGCGCATGCTTCTGGCGAAAGCCCGTCCAATGACGGGAAAACTCATGGGTCTGCAAGGGCATCCAAGCCCGCGCCCCCCCGGGGGCATGATCCTCTTCGTCGTCCGCCTCGGAAACAGGCTCCAGGCCGTCACCACGAACCGGATCTTCCTGACGAATCGCTCGGTGTTCCCGTCTCCTCTCGTTCACGGTGCCGAACACGTTCTGCCAGCTTCCCGGGTGCAGGATGGTCAACTGGTCTTCCGACACGATGGCGCAGCCTGGATCGTGCAGCAGGATGATCTCGGCCACGGAGGTCTCGCCCTGGACCTCGACCAACTGGATTTCAGCCTTGCAAAACCGGGACGGCGGCGCCTCTTTTCCTCCCGGCTCCAGAGGCGAGGCGGCGCCGAAGCCGTTCTCCCCGTGGGCGGCCCAGACGAGAAAACGCTGCCCTTCCCGTGCATCCACGGAGCGGCCCAGGCTGACCAGAACACGGTTCATGGGCAAAACATCCAGCACAATACCGCTTTCCCGAAGAATGCCGGAAAATCCCCGGATTCTTCCCGGGCCGTGCTCCTGGGCGTCGCGCAGGGCCCGCCGGGCTTTCTCCAGCATCAACCCGGTCTGTTCCCGGACCGAGCGCCGCAGTTGTCGACCATGAAAGTCCTGGGGATACGTCACAAAACCCTGGCTGACGGAGAGTCGGACCCGCTCACCGTTGATCTTGTTTTCACAACGCAGTTCCGAGGCTTCCCGGGCCAGATTCGCAGCCAACTGGTGGCATTTCGTCGTGGTGGCTCCGGAAAAACAAATAGCCAGGGTATCCTCGCGCAACCTGGCGCAGATGGCCTGTTCCGGAGCCATGCGGGTGACGAGCCGGGCCAGATCCTGGAGCACCAGATCACCAAACTGGTATCCCCAGCGCTCGTTGATCCGCGAAAACCCGTCCACATCCAGACAGACCAGCCCCACGCTGGCACTGAACCCGGACACCCCGTCCTCCAGGCTGCCCGGAGTATCCGGCCACAGTCCGCGATGTACCAGCCGGATCTCCCGACCCAGATTTTGTTCCAGACAAACCGCGTTGGCCAAGCCCGTAAGCGGGTCCACCTGGATCTTTTTATGCAGCAGCAGATTGTCCATGACCTGACGGCACAGACAGGACCACAGGTGAAGGGTGTTCTTGGTCACTCGGCCGGGCACGTTGCGGGCCACGAAAATGCCCAAAAGCTCACCATGACGATGCAAGGGCAGCAGGGCTTTCTTTTCCCGCGAATGGTAGACGGGAACAAGACGTTGCCCCTGGTCATCGACCACGAGCATCTCCTGAGGAGGATGGGGGGGGAAGTACAGTCCGTAGGAGGAAAACGAGAGGAATCCGGCCATGGCTTGGCGCAGTTCGGATTCCAGGGTGATCATATCCTGGCGCTCAAGGCGAATGTTTGATTCCGAGGTATCTGGCGTCTTGATGAACATCCGAAAGAATCCTGAACCACCGCCGGAACGGGCGAAAAATATCCGCCCGACCCGTCATCTCCACCGAGGGAGAAAAGGTGGCGTGTTTTGGGGTGGAAACGTAGTCGGCTTGGTGGAAATTGTCCATGGTGGCCGGGAGCGGTTACAGGGCAATTTTGTTCTCACGTAACCATCTGAAATTTTTGAGGCTGGTTTGCCCTTTTTGGAACGGATCGACTGTTTGACTGAACCAGGAATCGTTCATCAAGCCGTTGCCCAGCGCCAAG
>SKYX01000434.1 GCA_007127655.1 Desulfonatronum sp. | reverse complement strand
GTTCGACATCATGCTCTCCATCCAGTATCTGGCCATGATCATCATCGGTGGCCTGGGCAGTGTGCTGGGCAGCATTTTCGGCGCGGTCTTCGTAACCTTGCTCCCGGAATTTCTGGGCGCTCTTGCCCAGTTGGCCGGGACGTTCTTCCCGAACATCAGCATGTACTTCCTGGCCCTGCGCGAGGGCATCTTCGGCCTGATCCTCGTCCTGTTCCTGATCTTCGAGCCCGAAGGCCTGGCTCATCGCTGGCGACTGATCAAGGCGTACTGGAAGCTGTATCCATTCGCGCATTGACAACATGCCGACAATTTTACAGCTTCTTGGATGGCGTCTTTTTTTCTATTCCAATGAAAGCAACGAACCGATGCACGTCCACTGCATAAAAGGGCAAATAGAGTGCAAATTTTGGATTGATGAGGTAGGCTACGATATCCGGCTTGCATATGCCTACGGCATGAGTCCGAAGGATGAGCGGGAAATTCGCAAGATCATATTCGACCACTTCGATCTTATAACGAGTGAATGGAACAATTTTCAAAAAAGGCGGCGGCAATGAACGAACATCATATAATCACGAATCGTTGCATCGTGGACGGCGTCCTCCATCTGACCGTGGACGGATACGATTTGGAGGTGAACCTTCGCGACGTGTCGTCCGCCTTTGCCAATGCTTCTGAACTGGAGATGCGGGCTTTTGAAGTCACGCCTTCGGGATATGGGCTCCACTGGCCGCTTCTTGATGAAGACATTTCCATTGACGGACTGCTCGGGAAAACGCAGATGTTGGACGATGAACACCATTTCACCACCCGACCGTCCAACACGTCTTCAGCCCCAGCATTTGCTGTTTCCGGATGATTTCCCCACATATTCCAAGGAGGGATGAAGATGAGACGAGGACTTTTCTTAGTGGCGGCGGCCTTGATGCTGTTCGCGGCATCACCGGGATCGGCCCAGATCAAGATCGGCGTGTTGTCCGATCTGAGCGGCCCCACGTCCGATGTTGGTCGGCCGTATGCCGACGGAATCCGGCATTGCGTCGAACATCTGAACCAGCAAGGCGGCATAGCCGGACAGAAGGTCGAATTGCTCCAGGTGGACTACGCCTACAACGTTCAGCAGGCCATCTCGGCCTACAACCGCTTCAAGGGGCAGGGCATGGTTGCGCTGCAAGGCTGGGGCACCGCGGACACGGAAGCCCTGGTCCGTTTCGTGGCCCGGGACGAGATCCCGACCTATTCGGCTTCTTATTCCGCGCACCTGACCGATCCCAAAAACGCGCCCTACAACTTCTTCATTGCCGCGGACTATTCCACCCAGGCCCGGGCCGCCCTGCAGTACTTCCATGACAACTGGACCGAGGACCGCCCCATCAAGCTCGGCCTGCTCTACCCCAACCACCCCTACGGCCTGGCGCCCATTCCAGCCATCAAGGCCTTTGCCCAGGAACTGGGCTTTGAGCTGGTGGGCGAGGACAACGTCGGCCTGGGAGACATGGACGCCACCAGTCAATTGCTGCGCATGCAGCGCCTGGCCCCGGACTATGTCTGGGTGGGCGGGACCATCTCCTCCACCGCGGTGATCCTCAAGGATGCCCAGAAGATCGGCATGCAGGCCAAATTCATCACCAACATCTGGGGCAGCGACGAGCAGCTCCTGAAGCTGGCCGGTCCCGCGGTCAACGGACACTACGGGCTGCACACCTCAGTGGTGTATGGTGCCGATGTTCCGGGCATGAAGGTTATCGAGGAACTCACCGGCGGCCGCCACCAGAATATCCACTACATCCGCGGCTTCGCCTCCATGTACACCATGGCCGAGGCCATCCGCGTCGCCGCGGAGCAGGGCAAGGTCACCGGGCCGACCATTCGGGACGCCTCCCGGACCCTGCGCGACTTCGACCCCATGGGCCTGACCCCGCCGATCAGCTTTTTCGAAGATGATCACCGACCGAACATGGTGGTCTATCTCTACCAGCTTTTCGAAGATCGCATGGAACTGGTGGCTGAGCAGGAGTTGGAGCGACGCCCGGAGTGGTTTGGACATTAGAAATACAAGGGGCGGTTCGCGAACCGCCCCTACTCCCCCCTAGTCCCCTGAGCCGTAACCGTGAACTGTGAACCGTGAACCCCTGAACCACCCTGCCATGGACCTGCTGAAAATCGAAAATCTCGAGGTCGTTTACAACGACGTCATTCTGGTGCTCAAAGGCCTTTCCTTGAAGGTCCGCCAGGGCCAAATCACGGCCCTGCTGGGGCCCAACGGCGCGGGCAAGTCCACCACCCTCAAGGCTGTATCCGGGCTGATCCGCACCGAAGACGGCGAGATCACCGAGGGCGCGGTCATGTATCAGGACCGCCCCATCCACAAGACCCTGCCTGAAAAGATCGTCCGCGAGGGCATCTTCCAGGTCATGGAAGGTCGGCGCGTCTTCGAGGACCTGAGCGTTGAGGAAAACCTGCGCTGCGGTGGCTTCACCCGCCCGGCCTCAGAGTACCCCGAGTCCTTGAAGCGGGTCTACGAATACTTCCCCCGCCTTCAGGAACGCCGCAAACAGCTTGCCGGCTACCTTTCCGGCGGAGAACAGCAAATGCTGGCCATTGGCCGGGCCCTGATGGCCAAACCAAAACTGCTCTTGCTGGACGAACCCTCTCTGGGACTGGCCCCGTTGCTGGTGGAGGAAATTTTCACCATCGTCCAACGGGTCAACAAGGAAGAAGGCGTAACCATTCTGCTAGTGGAACAGAACGCCCGTGCCGCCTTGAGCATAGCCCAGCACGGCTACATTCTGGAAAATGGACGGATCGTCATGGATGGTTCTTCGGAGTCCCTGTTGAACAATCCGGATGTTCAAGAATTCTACCTCGGACTGGGCCACGGCGGAGAAAAACGCAGTTACCGCGACGTCAAACACTACCGCCGACGCAAACGCTGGCTGGGTTAGTTCATGCCCGCCGGGGAACCGTCCGCATCGCGCTCCATGGAGAGCCACGATCTGTTTTCGGACGGCCCGGTAGTGCTGATCGTCTGGCGCCACGCCCCTGGGTGGCCCGTGGAGATGGCGACCCCAAACATTACCGAGTTGCTGGGCTATCAACCTTCGGAACTTCTCGCCCCTTCCTTCCGCTTCAGGGATATCATTCATCCCGACGACCTTTTCTTGCTTGAAAAAGAAGTCCGGAGCCATCTCGCCTCAAAAGCCCCTCAGTTCGAACGAGTGTACCGCATCCGCTCCAAGAACGGCGTCTATCGCTGGATTCGCGACGACAACCGACCGGTTTACGGTCCCACCGGATTCGTGGAGCGCATTCGTGCCTGGATCTGGGACTACACACCTCTCAAACAGGCCGAGGCCGAGCTGGCCCGCCAACGCTCCCGGTTGGAGGAGGTTCAGAGCCTGGCTCGTTTGGGCCACTGGGAAGCCAATCTGCTGACCGGAAATCTCTGGTGGTCAGAAACCATTTACGATATTTTTGGACAAGATCCACGGACATTCACCCCCAGCGTGGAAGCCTTCAATCAAGCCCTACATCCGGAGGACGTCCCCCTGGTCCGGGAGAGCGAAGCCCGGGCCATGGAGACCGGTCGTCACGACATCGAACATCGCATCATTCTCCCCACTGGAGAAGTGCGCTGGGTGCATGAACTGGCCACATCGGAAAAGGACGAGCAAGGTCGCCTCGTTCGCCTGATGGGAACGATCCAGGACATCACCGAACGTAAGCAGGCCGGATTGGCCCTGGCCGAAAGCAGCTGCCACACCCAGGCCATTCTGGATAACGTCATCGACGGGATCATCACCATTGATCAAGAACGCATCGTGACCTCCCTCAACCGGGCCGCGGAGCGTATTTTCGGATATTCCGCGGAGGAGGTCCTGGGGCAAAACGTGAACATGCTTATGCCCGAACCTTATCACTCGGAGCACGACGGCTATGTAACCACCTATATGAAGACCGGGGCCACCAAGATCATCGGCATCGGCCGCGAGGTCGAGGCCCAGCGCAAAAACGGAGAGGTCTTCCCCATGGAACTTGCCGTTTCCGAGATCACCCGCAACAGCGCCAAGATGTTCATCGGCGTGGTCCGGGACATCACCGAGCGCAAGCGCATGGAGCGCATGAAAAACGAATTCGTGGCCACGGTCAGCCATGAACTGCGAACGCCCCTGACTTCCATCAGCGGCCCCATCGGTCTGTTGCTGGGGGGGGCTCTGGGCGAAATCCCGGAAGCGGCCCGCCGGATGCTGGAGGTGGCCCATAAAAACAGTCAGCGTCTGGGTGCTCTGATCAACGATCTGCTGGATATGGAGAAAATCGCCGCGGGTAAGATGTGCTTCGAGATACGCACCCAGGAAGCAACGCCCCTTGTGGAGCAGGCCATCCAACTCGGCCAGCCTCAGGCTGATCTACGCCGGGTGATCCTGGCCCTGGGCCGACGCGGTGAGGGGACGTTGATTCGCGTTGATGGTCAGCGCCTGCTGCAAGTCCTGACCAACTTTCTTTCCAATGCCGTCAAATTCACGCCCAAAGAGGGGACGGTCCGCGTGGACGTCCTTGAACATGAAGATATGGTTCGGATTCAGGTCAATGACGATGGGCCCGGAATCCCGAAAGATTTCCAGGAACGAATCTTCGAAAAATTTTCTCAGGCCGACTCCTCGACCACCCGCGCCCAGAGCGGTACAGGCCTGGGGCTGGCCATCGCCAAGGAACTGACAGAAAAAATGGGCGGGCGGATCGGCTTCAAATCCGAGGAAGGCCGAGGAGCAACGTTTTACGTGGATCTGCCGCGAATGAAGAAGGAAACTTGAGATGGAGCGAAGCAAGCGGAGGTTCGGCTTGAGAAACATCCGGCAACGTCGTAGGGTGCCGCCATCGTCGGCATAACCTCGCCACCTTCATCTTTTACCCCTTCCGCCCCATACACAAGCCATGCGTACGCTCCAAAAAATTCTCTACGTGGAAGACGAGCCGGACATTCAGGCCGTGGCCAGAGTCGCTCTGGAAATGGTCGGAGGCTTCACGCTGGAAATCTGCTCTTCGGGCCAAGAAGCCCTGGAATCCGCCAAGGTTTTTCACCCGGACCTGATCCTGCTGGACGTGATGATGCCCGGCATGGACGGCCTGACCACCATGCGCAAACTGCGGGACCAGCCGGGCATGGCCGCCGTTCCGATGGTTTTCATGACCGCCAAAGTTCAACCCGAGGAGGTTCAAGAGTATCTGGCCCAAGGGGCCAAGGGCGTCATCGCCAAACCGTTCGACCCCATGAAACTGAGCGAAGAGGTCCGAGCCATCTGGGAGCAAGACCATGGCTGAGGACAGAACCGCCGCGGCTGAAGACCAGCTCCGGGCCTTGCGGGAAATGTTCCGTCAACGGCTGGACACCGATATCCCCGAACTGGAACGTCTGGCCGATATGCTCTTTGGCCCGGAGGCGCCCCACCCCCCAGATACGACCGACACGGGTGACACGAAATTGAAGAAATTGAACCAGGCCCTGCACAAGCTGGCCGGTTCCGCCGGAACCTTCGGATGCCCGGAACTGGGGGCGGCGGCCCGGGACCTGGAAATTCGCGTCCAGAGATGGTTGGAAGGTGAACATCCGGAATCTTCTGAAACACGGGCCGTGCATGCCGGGGTCCATGCCCTGCGCGGCCTTGTTCCCACGATGCAAACCGTCTCGGAAACAGCATCGGAAGCAGCCCCAAAATCACTCCTGGCAAAAGCCCCGGATTCGCTTCCAGCCAACACGGCCTCGAAGCGGCAAGAGGAACCCGTGGAGATCTGTCTTGTGGAGGACGACCAGGAACTCGCCGATAACCTCAAGCGGGCCTTCGGGCACTTTGGCTACCGGGTCGACCACTACGAACGACTGCCCGATGCAGCGGAGGCCATGCTCCACAGCCCCCCTGACGTGCTGATCCTGGACGTGACCTTTCATGCCGACGGCCTGAACACCATCGAGCAGGTCGCCTTGTCCCCGGTATATCACGACCTACACTGCCCGCTGATCTTCCTGGCCGACCAGGACGACTTCGAAATCCGGGTCCAGGCCGCCCGGGTCGGGGCCGAAGGCTTTTTTCTCAAGCCCCTGGACATTCCCAAGCTCATCGACCGGGTGGAACTGACCGTGAAGCACCTCCAAACCTTCCCGTATCGGCTGTTGATCGTAGACGACGATGAAGATTTGGCCGACCATTACGCCCTGGTCCTTCGCGGTGCCGGCATGGAAGCCAAGGCCCTTTCCACCCCCAAGCGCATCCTGGAAATCATGGAGGAGTTTCAACCGGAATTGGTTCTGATGGACGTGGCCATGCCCGGATACAGCGGGATGGACCTGGCCAGAGTGATTCGGATGCACGAGCAGTGGACCAGTCTGCCCATCGTCTATCTCTCGGCGGAAACGGACAGGGACCGACAACTGTCCGCCTTGAGCAGCGGCGGGGACGACTTTCTGACCAAGCCCATCGCGGACCACCACCTGGTGGCCGCTGTTTCCGTGCGGGCTGCCCGGATGCGCCAGCTCAACGACCTGATGGTCAAGGACAGCCTGACCGGCCTGCTCAAGCACTCCCGAATCAAGGAGCTGATCGCCGTGGAGTTCGCCCGGGCCAAGCGGGACCAAACGCCCCTGTGCGTGGCAATGTTGGATATCGACCTCTTCAAGAACCTCAACGACACCTATGGCCACACAGTGGGGGACCAGGTCATCAAGGCCCTGGCCCACCTTCTGAAGCAACGGCTGCGCAAGACCGACGCTATCGGCCGCTACGGCGGCGAAGAGTTCGCCGCGGTCCTGCCCCGATGCGAAGCCGACTCGGCCCTGGAATTGCTTAACGATATTCGCGAACGATTCAAAGATATTCGCTTCACCGCTGATGATCAGGTTTTCTCCGTGACCCTCAGCGCCGGCGTGGTCACGGCCGCGCGGTATCCAGACGCCTCGGACCTTCTGGCGGCCGCGGACGAGGCCCTCTACGAAGCCAAACGCGGAGGCCGGGACCGAGTCTGTCTCGGCCAACTCCATGTAAAAGGATAGATGAACATGGACAAGATCGAAGTCCTGCTCAGGCAGATGCGGCAGACGTTCCTGAACGAAATGGGGGAGCGTTGCGATCGCCTGGAACAAAAGGTCATTGAACTGGAACGTGCTCCCGACGACCGCGACGTGTTCGAGGAACTTTACCGCGGCGTACACAGCCTCAAAGGCTCTGGAGGAACCCATGGGCTGCACATCATCACGTCCATTTGTCACCAGCTTGAAAACCACCTCACGGAGGCCGCCGGAACGTGCGACTTTAGGAGCAGTTGTATTTCCAAAGCCTTGGCCTACTTTGACCTTTTGCGAAAGGTTCAACAGGTGGCCAGCGAGGACGAACCGGACTACACGGCCCTGGAAGCCGAGTTGGAACGCCTGCGGGAATCAAAAGAGCAACGGCTGATCCAGGTGCTGATGGCCGAGCCCTCGAACATCATGCGCCAGGTTTTGAACAAGGCCCTGTTGGATCAACCCGTCCAGGTCACCATGGTGGACGACGGGATCGCGGCCATTGAGCTGCTGATGCGCCAAAAGTTCGACATCGCGGTGCTGGCACGGGAGCTGGTCCGGCTCAACGGGGTGGCCGTGGTCGCGGCCATCCGCGCCTCCCAGGCCCGGAATGCGAAGATTCCCTTCATCCTCCTGACCAGCAACCCGGAAACCGTGCCCCTCAATGTGGCCATCGACAGGGTGCTGCCCAGGGACAAACATCTGATGGTCGAGGTGCTCCAGACCTTGACGGGGATGACCGGCTCCCAAACTGATATTTGACCTTTGCCGCGGGCCAGGGCTACAAGCTCACGCCTTTGCCCGCGACGAAATATATTTATCTCGCCAGTCGCTCAACATTTCCGCTCAAAAGACATCCAGGCGCTTTTGATATCTTCGCGCTCGTATTTTCAAAGGAGCAACCATGCAACGTCGCCTCAACCGCATCCTGGTCACCGGAGGATGCGGATTCATCGCCTCCAACTTCATTCTGTCCCTGCTGGAGCGCCGCAACGATCTACTCATCGTCAACTTGGACAAGCTGACCTACGCCGGAAACCGGATGAACCTCCTGTCCCTGGAACAGGGGCAAGACCCTCGATATGTTTTCGTCCACGGAGACATCGCCGATCCAGAGTTGGTTCCTCGTCTTTTGACCGAACACCGAATCCAGGCCGTGCTCAACTTCGCGGCGGAGTCCCATGTGGACCGCTCCATCCACGATTCCACGCCGTTCATCACCACGAACATTCAGGGCACGCACAACCTGCTGGAAGCCTCCCGCAAGATGGGAGTAGAATTATTTTTGCAGGTTTCCACGGACGAGGTCTACGGGACCCTCGGCCCCGAAGGGCTGTTTACCGAAGAAACGCCCCTGGCCCCCAACAGCCCCTACTCCGCGTCCAAGGCCTCGGCGGACCTGCTGGTCCGGGCCTATCAGGAGACCTACGGCCTGCCCACGGTGATCACCCGCTGCTCCAACAACTACGGCCCGTTCCAGTTTCCGGAGAAGCTGATCCCGCTGATGATCACCCTGGCCTGGGAGGACAAGCCCCTGCCGGTCTACGGCGACGGGGCCAACGTCCGGGACTGGATTCACGTCCAGGACCATTGCCGCGGCGTGGAACTGGCCATGGAACGAGGCCGTCCTGGCGCGGTCTACAATTTCGGCGGCAACGCCGAGCGCACCAACATCCAGGTGGTCACGGCCATCCTGGACCTGCTGGGCAAGCCCCACTCATTGATTCGCTCTGTTCAGGACCGACCCGGCCACGACCGACGTTACGCCATGGACTTCGCCCTGGCCGCCCGGGAACTGGAATTTGCCCCGTCCGTCACCTTTGAACAGGGGCTTCAGGAAACCATCCAGTGGTACGAGGACAACCGCGAATGGCTGCGCCGGGTTCAGGACGGCAGCTACCGCGACTTCATGAACGCCTGGTACGGAGAGCGGCGATGACCGTCCAAGCCGATTCCACCGTGCACCAGACATCGCGAACCGTCATGGTCCTGGGCGGCAAGACCGGCCTGCTGGGCCAGTCCCTCTGCGCCGCCCTGACCAAGGCCGGTTGGACCGCGTTGCCCGTGGGCCGGGACGATGTGGACCTTTTGGACACGGATCAGGTCGCTGCCTTTTTGGATCGCCACGAACCGGATGTAATCTGCAACACCGTGGCCTACACCCAGGTGGACCTGGCCGAGGACGAGCCGGACCTGGCCATGCGGGTGAACAAGCTCCTGCCCGCCAAACTCGGCCGCTTGGCCAAGCAGCGCGGCATCCATCTGGTGCATTACAGCACGGACTTCGTCTTCGACGGCCAAAGCTGCGAGCCGTACCGGCCCGAGGACACCGTCAATCCTTTGTGCGTCTACGGCAAGACCAAGCTGGCCGGGGAGAATGCGCTGCGGGAACTGGCCTTGGACAAATTGAGTATCGTGCGCACGGCCTGGCTCTT
>SKYX01000096.1 GCA_007127655.1 Desulfonatronum sp. | reverse complement strand
GATTCTACAACCTCTACCTGCATCGCGTCCTGCCGTTGATCGGGCGGATTTTCTCCGGTGACCCCCAGGCCTACCGCTACCTCGCCGAATCGATCCAGGAATTCCCGGCCGCCGGGACCTTGTGCGGAGAGCTGCTTCAGGCCGGGTTTGCCCGGGCCTACTCCGTGCCCATGACCTTCGGGATCGTGCAGCTGCACATCGCCGAAAAAGCCGGGACGGGTTGTGAGGGCTAGAAAAACTTTCGGGCCAGGGCCAGAAAGACCAAACCGGCGATAATCGCCGCCAAGCCCATTTTGCGGAGCGTGGACGGCGGACGTTCGGAGAGAAATCGCAGATACTCGGGCATCTTTTCGGACCAGAGAAAATAGGGGATGCCTTCCATGATCAAGGCCAGGCCGAGGGCCGCCAACAACAGTTGCATATCAAACGTCATCAACTATTGATATCGCTTCCCCAGGGACTTTGTCCAGAACGGCATAAGCCCCCCATTTCCCGTAACGTGACATGAACAACTCGCCCTGCATGCAATCCCCGTCATTCACCGACAACCGCGTTCTGATCGTTGCCACGGCCACGGTCATGGAGATGCGGGCCGCATTTCCGGGCCTTTCCCGGCACGTGCCGGAGGAACATCAATGGAAGCGGCTGAACTCTCCCCAAGGTGGAGGTCAGGGACGGCCCGGGAAGAACTTGGTATTGCTGGTTACCGGGGTGGGACCGGTGAATGCCGGCATCGCCCTGGGGCGTCTATTGGGCAGCCTGTCTCCCGGTTCATCGAGAGACGCCCCTGAACCTGTCGGCGTACTGAACCTGGGTGTGGCTGGGGCCTTTTCCCTGGAGCGGCTGCCCTTGAAAACAGCCGTGGTGGTAAGCGAGGAAGTCTGGCCGGAGTACGGCCTGTTGACCGCTTCCGGGCTTGACCCCAAAGGTATTGGGTTGGCCCAGGGCAAAAAGGACGGCGAGCCGGTCTGGGATCGGCTGCGGCTCACGCCGGAAAACGATGCCCGGCAAATGGGACTGGATCTTTCCGGCTTGACCAAGGCGGCGGGCCTGACGGTGGCCGGAGTGTCCGGCACGCCGGAGCGGGCCGAGGCCCTGCGGACCCGATACGCTTGCGACATCGAAACCATGGAAGGCTTTGCCTTGGCTTGGGCCTGTTCTCTGGCCCGCGTGCCTTTCGTGCAGGTGCGAACCATCTCCAACCTGGTGGGTTCCAGGGATGCCGCGCACTGGGACCTGAACGGCGCCAAGCAACGCTTGGCGCCGGTTGCATCCGCGCTGCTCGGCGATATTGAGGGAACTGCATGTCCGAACTGATCACGCCGCCCTTGCCCCTGACCGTGGCTGTTTCTCCGTGTCCCAATGACACGTTCATCTTCGGTGCGTGGGTGCTTGGCCAATGCGCCCCCTTGCCGGACCGAACGGTGTCCTTCATTTGGGAGGACGTGCAGGTGCTCAACGAGGCTGCTGCCCGCAGAACATATGACGTGATCAAGGTTTCAGCGGCCCAGGCTTTGGAACTGCTGAACGATTACGTCCTGCTCCCGGCGGGAGGCGCGTTCAGCAAGGTGCACGGACCGAAACTGGTGACCTGCTCCACCTCCCCTTCATCTCCTTCAGGCGCTCTGCGGACCATCGCCGTGCCGGGCCTGGGAACCACCGCCGCTGCACTGTTGCGCCGAGCCTGGAGCGAACCGGCTGAATTGATTCCAATGCGCTATGACCGCATCGTGGACATGGTCCTGCGCGGTGAGGTGGACGCCGGACTTTTGATCCATGAAAGCGCCCTGTTGCTGGACCGGTACGGACTGTCCTGCATCCTGGATCTCGGACGGTGGTGGGACGAACATACGAACGGCCTCCCTCTGCCCCTGGGATGCATCCTCGGGCGGCGGACCCTGGGTGCTGAGACATTGGAGCGGATCACTGAACGGATGCAAGCCAGCCTGAATCATGCCTCCCACGCCCCGGATTCCATCTGGCCCCTGGTCCGAGCCCTGGCTCAGGAGCTGGACGACGACGTGCTCCGGACCCATATCCGAACGTATGTCAATCACTATAGCCGGGACATGGGCGAGGAAGGAGCACGCGCCCTGGAATGTCTGGGAGAGATGGTCCATGACTCCGCGACACGCGCTGTTGACACGTCGTCCTCCTCCTGACTATTCCCATCCGGAAACAGCACTTTCTCTTTCATTTCATCATACGCGAGGGTGGCGGAACTGGTAGACGCACCAGACTTAGGATCTGGCGGCTTGTCCGTGGGGGTTCGAGTCCCCCCTCTCGCACCACTTCAATCGGCCAGGTCAATTGGCCAGGTCAATTGGCCAGGTCAATTGGTCAGGCGCGGGTCGCGCAATGCGGCCCCCGTCCGACAGCCATCTCATTCATTGCGGTTTTTTAAAAAAAACGATATACTTTCCCACTTTTTACCTTAGAGCGAACTCCGTGGGGCGACATTTCCGCCACAAGTGGGTCGCTCACGCGATTGCGCCGCTTCGGCCAGGTCGAGCGGCGTCGCCATTTTTTTGCCAACAACTCCAAGGAGGAATCGTTCATATGCAGCATGAAGTGCTCGAGCCGACACCGGTCAAACGCACCGTGAAAATCGTCACCCCGCCGGAAGAGGTCAATTCGGCCCTGGCCGTAGCCATTGCCCTGTATCGCAAGGACGCCGTGATCAAGGGTTTTCGTAAGGGCAAGGTGCCCTCCTCCGTCATCGAGGGCATGTTCAAAAAGAAAATCTACGAAGAGGCCACCAACGATTTGATCAACTGCCACATCAACGAGGTGATCAACGAGATGCAGGTCAAGCCGCTCTCGAGAATCGACGTGGATGCTGGAGAAATTGTCAGGGACCAGCCCTTTGAGTACACTATCACGTTTGAAGTGGCCCCCGAGTTTGAGCTGCCCCCTTACGAAGACGTCGCCGTGGAAGAGGAAAAAGCTCAGGCCAGCGACCACGACACCCAATTGGTCGTGGACCGCATTCGGCGGAACATGGCGGAAATCGTTCCCCTGGAAGAGGATCGTCCGGCTCAGAACGGAGACGTCGTGGTCGTTGATTTTTACGCAACCCTGGACGGCAGAACCCTCGACGACTTCAAGGCCGAGAATTTTCAATTGGAGTTGGGCCAGGACCAGGCTTTGCCGGAGTTCGAGGCCCTGATCCAGGGCATCCGGCCCGGTCAAGGAGCGGAATCGGAGATCACCTTTCCGGAGGACTTTCTCAACGACGATCTGGCCGGAAAGACCGTGACCATGAACGTGAAGCTCCAGGAGATCAAACAGAAGAAGCTCCCGGAGGTGGATGCGGAACTGGCAAAAAAAGCCGGCAATTTCGAGTCCGTGGAGCAGTTGCGCGAGGCCATCGAGAAATCGTATGTCGAGTCCCGGAAACGCGTGAACAAAGCCGCCGCGCAAAAGAAGATCCTGGACAACCTGACCTCGCAGGTGGATTATGCCCTGCCCGAATCCATGGTCACCGAGCATATCGACCGGATGGTCCAAGAAATGCAATATCGTCTGGAACGGATGGGCAAGCGCATCGAGGCCCTGGGCAAGCCCATGGAGGAAATCCGGGAACAATTCCGGCCCAATGCGGAAGACCTCGTCAAATCCCAGCTGTTCCTTTTGGCCGTGGCTACCAAGGAGAACCTGCGCGTTTCACCCATGGAAGTCGATGCGTTCTTCCGGGACATGGCCCAGCAGACCGGCCAGGACGCCCAGGGACTGAAACATTTTCACGAGCAGAACAACCTGATGCCGGCTGTCAGCGATCGTATCCTGGCGGACAAGGCCATCGAGCTGATCTACTCCAAGGCCCGGATCACGGAGGTCGAACCCAAACGGCCCGAAGAATCCGACCCTGAAAACGCCGAGTCCCAGACCGAAGCCACGTCGTGACCCATCGCGGCCATGTCGCGAGGAACGTCGGCAAGTCCGCTCCCCCGAATCTTTTCGGGGGTGGCGGGCTTGCCTTTGTCGTTTTGATTACTAACTACCGAGTCGCGTAAATACGACCGCGTCCCACCTCTCCACGGGTCCGCGACCTCTCGCCGGCCGCGGGCTTCGCTGTCGGCCACACAACTCCAGGAGGAAACATCATGCCCATGGGCGTGCCCATCGTCATAGAAACCACGGGGCGAACGGAACGGGCCTACGACCTGTATTCGCGTCTTCTCAAGGACAGAATTTTGATCCTGGGAACGGCCATAGACGATTACGTCGCCAATCTGGTCTGCTCCCAGCTTCTTTTTCTGGAATCCGAAAACCCGGAAAAGGAAATCAACATGTACATCAACTCCCCCGGCGGCTCCGTCACCGCCGGTTTGGCCATCTACGACACCATGCAGTACATATCCTCCCCCGTGGCCACGCTGTGCCTTGGACAGGCCGCCAGCATGGGCGCGTTACTGCTCACCGCCGGAGCCAAGGGAATGCGTTACGCCCTGCCTAACAGCCGCATCCTGATCCACCAACCCATGGGCGGTTTCCAGGGGCAGGCCACGGACATCGACATCCAGGCCAGGGAGATCATCCGCCTGAAGGAAAAGCTCAGCGATATCCTGGCCTCGCACACCGGCGCGGACCTGAGCAAGGTACGCCATGACACGGAACGGGACTATTTCATGAGCGCGCAGGAAGCTGTGGACTACGGGCTGATCGACAAGATTCTGTCCTCCAGGTCCCAACTGAAGTCATCATAGAGGTTTGTATGGCCAAAAAGAAATCCAATCAGCCGCAATTGGGATGCTCATTTTGCGGTAAGAGTCAGGACCAGGTCCGCCGGCTGATTGCCGGGCCGGACGTATATATCTGCGACGAATGCGTCATCCTGTGCGATGAAATCATCAACCAGGACGACATGGAAACGGAGCTGCAGGACGGACGACTGCTGACTCCGGAGGAACTGCACAAGAAGCTGGACGAATTCGTGATCGGACAGCAACAGGCCAAGAAAATCCTCTCCGTGGCCGTGCATAATCACTATAAGCGGGTCTTCTACGCCCCGCAGATGACCGACGGCGTGGAGTTGGACAAGAGCAACATCCTGTTGATGGGCCCCACGGGTTCGGGCAAGACCTTGCTGGCCAAAACCCTGGCTCGGATCTTGAAAGTTCCCTTTGCCATCGCCGACGCCACCACTCTGACCGAAGCCGGGTACGTGGGCGAGGACGTGGAAAACATTCTGGTGCAGCTGCTCCAGAACGCGGACTTTGACATCGAAACGGCCTCCAAGGGGATCATCTACATCGACGAAATCGATAAGGTCTCCCGCCGTTCCGACAGCCCCTCCATCACCCGGGACGTCTCCGGCGAAGGGGTCCAGCAGGCCCTGCTGAAGATCATCGAAGGCACGGAGGCCAACATTCCCCCCAAGGGCGGGCGCAAGCACCCTCAGCAGGAATACATCCGGATGAACACCTCCAACATCCTGTTCATTGTGGGTGGAGCGTTCATCGGTCTGGAGCGGATCATTCAGCAACGCACCCAGTCCAAATGCATGGGCTTCGGGGCAGCCTTCAGCTCGCCCAACGACGAAGACGCCTGCTCCTACCTGGATCAGGTCCAACCCATGGACCTGATCAAATTCGGCTTCATCCCCGAGTTGGTGGGGCGGCTGCCCATCCTGGCTTCGCTCAAGGACCTGACGGAGGACGACCTGGTCCGCATCCTGACCGAGCCCAAGAACGCCCTGATCAAGCAGTACCAGAAGATGTTCGAGATGGAGAATGTCCGGCTGCGCTTTACCCAGGACTCTTTAAGGAGCATCGCCCGTCAGGCCATCGAGCGCAAAACCGGGGCACGGGGGCTGCGCAACGTGCTGGAGAACATCATGCTGGACATCTCCTACCGCCTGCCGTCCCTGACCGGCGTGAAGGAGTGCGTGGTCAACCAGTCCGTGGTGGAGAGCGAATCTGAACCGCTGTTGATTTACGAGCAGGAAGTCAAGACCGCCTGAATGCAAGGCCCGTGCCTTAGCAAAGGATCGCCCATGCCGGAGAAGAAAGAGAGAAAGGAACAGATCGTCGTTGCGCCGGAAGTCCATCTGCCGTTGATGACCTTGCGGGAAGTGGTCATGTTTCCCCGGGCCATCATGCCGCTGTTCGTCGGACGTGAGACGTCCATTCGGGCCATTGAGCGCGCCCTGAACAAGTTCGACAAGCAGATCTACCTGGTCACCCAAAAACATCCCGAGGCCGAGGACCCGTCTTCTGACGACCTGTACGACCTGGGTACGGTCAGCCGGATTCTACAGCTCCTCCGGCTTCCGGACGGGACCATCAAGGTGCTGTTCGAGGGGCTTTACCGGGCCGCGTGGTCCAAGGAGTACGGTATCCAGGAGATCGAGCCCGGATACCCCATGGTCCTGGCTCACGGCGTGGCCTACGAGGACGCGGCCACACCTGAGGCCCTGGCCCTGATCCGAGCGGTCCAGGACTCTCTCCAGGACTACGCCAAGATCAATAAGAAGCTGGCTCCGGAAACCATGGCCGCCATCAACTCCCTGAATACTCCGGGACGGCTGGCGGACAGCTTGATGCCGCACCTGAAAGTTCCCTTCGCGGACAAACAGGCGGCCCTGGAACAGCCCAATCCCCAGGTTCGCCTGGAAAAAGCCTACGAATTGCTGCTCAAGGACATCGAGCTGACGTCCCTGGAAAAAAAGGTCAAAAGCCGGGTCAAACAGCAGATGGAGCGCAACCACCGGGATTTCTACCTTAACGAGCAGATCAAGGCCATCCAGAAGGAAATGGGCCGGGGCGAGGAGGAGGCCGGCCAGGAGCTCGATGAATTGGCCAAACAGCTCGAAGCCCTGGACCTCCCGAACGAGGCCCGGGAAAAATGCGCCAAGGAGATCAAGAAACTGCGGCAGATGCCGTCCCAGTCCGCGGAATTCACCGTGGTCCGCAACTACGTGGACTGGATCCTGAACCTGCCCTGGAACGCCATTCAGCCCACCTCCCTGGATATCAAGGCCGCCCAGACCATCCTGGACGAGGACCATTTCGCCCTGGACAAGCCCAAGGAGCGGATTCTGGAGTACTTGGCCGTGCAAAACCTGGTGGAGAAGATCAAAGGTCCGATCCTCTGCCTGGTCGGGCCTCCCGGCGTGGGCAAGACCTCTTTGGCCAAATCCGTGGCCCGGGCCATGGGCCGGGAGTTTGTGCGCATCTCCCTGGGCGGGGTCCGGGACGAGGCTGAGATTCGCGGCCACCGCAGAACCTACATCGGGGCTCTGCCGGGCAAGATCATCCAGTCCCTGCGGCGGGTGAAATTCAATAACCCGGTGTTCTGCCTGGACGAGGTGGACAAGATGAGCACGGATTTCCGGGGCGACCCCTCCTCCGCGCTCCTGGAAGTGTTGGACCCGGAGCAAAACTCCGCCTTCAGTGATCACTACCTGGATCTGGATTACGACCTGTCCAAAATCTTCTTCATCACCACGGCCAACACCTTGCACTCCATTCCCGGCCCCTTGCAGGACCGCATGGAAATCATCCGCCTGCCCGGCTACCTGGAAGTGGAAAAGGCGCGCATTGCCAAGGACTTCCTGATGCCCCGCCTGCTGACCAAGCACGGCTTGACCGTCTCGGACATGACCTTTTCCGATGGCGCGGTGTTGGAGCTCATCCGCCGCTACACCCGCGAGGCCGGAGTACGCAACCTGGAGCGGGAAATGGCTTCCATCTGTCGCAAGGTGGCCCGCAAGGTGGTGGAGGAAGGACGGGCCGACAAGCCCGTGGCCGTGAGCAAGACCATGGTCGCCACATATCTGGGTGTTCCGAAGTTCCGCTACGGCGAACGCGAGGAGCGGTCCCAGCCCGGGGTGGCTACGGGGTTGGCCTGGACCGAAATGGGCGGGGAACTGCTCCTGGTGGAGGTCTCCCTGATGCCGGGTACCGGCAAAGTGGAGATCACCGGCAAACTGGGGGACGTGATGCAGGAGTCGGCCCGAGCCGCCTGGAGCTACGTCCGTTCCCGCTCGGACCTGTTCGGACTGCGTCCGGACTTTTACAAGGAAATCGACATCCACATCCACGTTCCGGAAGGCGCCACGCCGAAAGACGGCCCCTCTGCCGGAATCACCCTGGCCACCAGCGTGATCTCGGCCCTGCTCAACCTGCCTGTGCGCAACGACCTGGCCATGACCGGAGAGATCACCCTGCGCGGCCGCGTCCTGCCCATTGGCGGGGTCCGGGAAAAACTTCTGGCCGCGCACCGCGGGCTGATCGCCAAGGTGATCATCCCATCGGACAACGCCAAGGACCTCAAGGAAGTCCCCGCGAGCATCCTCAAGGATCTGGAAATCATCACCGTGGAACACATGGACGATGTCCTCTGTCACGCCCTGACAGTGGGCGTGCGCGAAGACATCTTCTGCGTCCCCCCCACGGACATCCTGCCCCTGTCCCGCCGACTGCTCAAAGAGGAACATCAGCCCAGGACGCAGTAGGCGAAGCGGACAATCTCCGTCAAAAAAAACGGCAAGCCAGAAAGTAAAAAGGGGCTGAATGATGTGATCATTCAGCCCCATTGCCCACGCAATTGTTCGCCCTGCAACCACCCCGTCCGGCTGGTTTTGCGCCCCTCTTGAAAATGACAACTGTGCTCCAAACCACCGCACCTTGGGGCTTCAAGCCAGTACAGCTGACAGACCCAGGCTCCTGGTGAAGGCTGTGTGGAGGGCGTAAGCCAGGGTGAAAACAAATCCCTTGCTAGATTTCCTCCTGGGGCCTCCCCTAACCCAGGATATGGGGGTTAAGTCGCCATAGGGAGTGATTCAAAAACGCCGCGAAGATCACCCAGAGTAAATATGGGATCAACAATGCCCCTGCCAATGGCGTTATACGCCAGAAAGAGATGATTGTAGCCAGGATCAGAGCCAAGAGCAGAAGAATTTCAATGAATGATAGCAAGCCCAGATTCCAGACGAAAAAGAGCCAACTCCAGAGCGCGTTAAACGCAAGTTGAACAAGGAATAGAGTGAGGGCTGTTTGTGCGCTCTTGAACCCATCAACACGCCAGACCAGCCAGGCTGAGAGGCCCATAAGGGTATAGAGCACAGTCCAGACAGGTCCGAAAACATACCCAGGCGGAGCCCATGAGGGTTGAGTAATCTGGGCATAGAAAGATTGGGCGCTTATCGAAGCGGCACTTCCAATGGCTGCGGCGATGAATGTGAGGGCAAGCCAGACCATGAGGCCGAAAACTTGCTTGCGTTTGTCGATCATTTCGTCACCCGGGATAAGCCCATCTTGCAAAATCATAAAACTTGCACACACGTCCACCTTCTGACAGTTTTCCCCTTCATCCCTCTCCTTAACAACAAGGTCAAGCCCGAGTTTCGGCCTAAGCCAGCCCTTGCCCAAAACGAACGACCCAAATCACCAAAGCCCCCTCACCGATTAGCGGACGCACCACATGTGGCTGGGGCTCACCATGAAGTGGCCGTGCTCGAGGCCGCAGCTCATGACCACACTCCACGCGTAGCCCGAGATGCCCGCGTGTCTCGTTGCCGACCAGT
>SKYX01000041.1 GCA_007127655.1 Desulfonatronum sp. | reverse complement strand
CGTGACCGAGGCCACCAAGGTTGCCCTGACCAGCGCGGCCTACGCCGTGGAACACCACGGTACCCAGGAGCACCACTTCACGGTGAAGGAATTCTGGGCCAGGTACGCGGACAACTTCTGATCGCCGAATCGCTCGACAACCAATATTCCTTGGAGGTTCCCCATGACCATGCGCCAACACAAACGTCCGGTCCTGCTGATGCAGCTGGACCATTTGCGCCGGTATCTGCGGGATCAGTTCGGCCCGGACGCCCAACTCCTGGAAGCGCGGGAAATGGGTGCACAGGGAACCCAGGGCATGAAGGACTTCGGGTACGGCAAGCCGGTGTACATCCGCTTCGAACAGGCTGGAGAGACCAAGGAAGCAGTGCTTTCCACCATGCGCGGGGACAAGTACGGTCATCAGTTTTACTGGGACCGGGCCGCGATCCTGATGTTCCAGTACGAGGCCGGGGGGGGGATGGACAAGCATGTCCGTCCCCTGGGGCTGGGCTATGTGGACCGCGACGGCGCGATGATTCCGGTGCGGGCCCCCCAGGAATTTTTCATGGTCAACGAGATGGTTCAGGGCTATGATTATTACCTGGACCTGGAGCGGATTCGCCAAAGCGGTTTGGAACCCGAGGACGTGGCCAGGGCTGAGGCTTTTGCCCGGTGGCTGGCCGGAGTGCATGGCCAAAAGAAGGATGATCCGGACCTGTACTGGCGGCGGATCAGGAACCTCATCGGAGCGTCGGAGTGTATTTTCGGGCTGGTGGATTCTTATCCGCATCCCTATGCGCACTTTCTTCCGGAGCGGTTCCAGGCCATGGAGCGGCGACTGGTGGACTGGCGCTGGAAGCTGCGCGGGTATGCTCATCGGCTGGCCGCGGTGCATGGCGATTTTCATCCCTGGAACGTGTTGGTCCAGCCCGACGGCGACTTCCGGGTCCTGGACCGCAGCCGGGGCGAATGGGGTGACGCGGCGGACGACGTCTCCACCATGAGCTGCAACTACCTGCTCTTCGGCCTGTACGACCAGCCCCGGCTTTCCGGCGACTTTGAACGGCTGTACCGGACTTTTTGGGACACCTACCTGGACCTGACCAATGACCGGGAGATGCTGGAAGTCATCGCTCCGTTTCACGTCTTCCGCGCCCTGGTCATCGCCTCCCCGGAATGGTACCCCGGACACCCTCTCGAAGTGCGCCTCGGGCTGTTCCGGTTCATGGAGAACGTCCTGGCCGACGAACGGTTCGCCTATGACCGGATCAACGACTATATGGGCTGAGTCGTGCCAACCCCATGATACCATGAACATTTCTCGCTCCAACGGCTGGGCCGTGTGGTTCACCGGGTTGCCCGGCTGCGGGAAGAGCACTCTGGCCAAGGCGGTTCGCCGCGCTTTGGAGGAACGGGGGGGGATGGTCGTTCACCTGGAAATGGACGCTCGTCGGAAAATCTATTTTCCCAATCCGACATATTCCCCTGAAGAACGCAACCAGGCCTATGATCGCTTTATCCAGGAAGCCTCCGACTTGGTAAGTCAGGGTCATGGTGTGCTCATGGATGGCACGGCTCATCGTCTGGCGGTGCGGACCGCGGCTCGGAATCGGATTCAGCGATTCGCCGAAGTTTTTATCCGCTGCCCATTGGATGTGGCCATGGCCCGGGAAAGGGGACGCCCCGAGGGCTTGGTCATGGCCGGGCTGTACGAAAAGGCCCTGGACCGACGACGCACCGGCCGTGAACATCCCGGTTTGGGGCAGGTGATCGGGGTGGACGTGCCCTTTGAAGAGAACCCCGGTGCGGAATGCGTGGTGGACGGAGCGAGTTTGACCATCGACCAGGCCAGGGACTACGTGCTGCGTTTTTTGGAGAACTGGTTGGAATGAGTGTTACGCAATTTCATATTACGACCTTCGGCTGCCAGATGAACGTTCATGACTCCCAGTGGCTTGGGAAGTCTTTGGAAGGTCTGGGCTGGGCCCAGAGTACGGAAATGGACGCCGACGTCCTGATTCTGAATACGTGCAGCGTGCGGGAGAAGCCGGAGCAGAAAGTCTACAGTCATTTGGGCCGATTGCGGGATTTATGGCTGCGCAATCCCGAACTGCTCGTGGCCGTGGGTGGTTGCGTGGCCCAGCAGGTGGGAGAGGCCTTTTTCGCGCGGTTTCCTTACGTCCGTTTGATTTTCGGGCCGGACGGGCTGCCCATGGTTCCGGGCGCCTTGGCCCGTTTGACTTGTGAACCAGATTTGCGGCTTTCTTTTCTGGATTTCACGGAATCCTTCCCCGAGCGTGATGCCGCCTTCGCGGAGCAGGGCGTTCAACGCCAAGCCTACGTCACCATCATGCAGGGGTGTGACAATTTTTGCGCCTACTGCATCGTCCCTCTGACCAGGGGGCGTCAGCGCTCCAGATCCAGCGGTTCGATTCTTGAAGAATGCCGGGGCTTGGTGGACCGAGGCGTTCGGGAAATCACCCTGCTGGGCCAGAACGTGAATAGTTATGGATTGGATTCCAAGGGGTCGGGAACAACCGGGAAGCCAGGATTTCCGGTCTTGTTGGAGGCCATTGCTTCCTTGCCCGGGTTGCGGCGGCTGCGCTTTACCACTTCCCACCCCAAGGATCTTTCTCCAGAAACCATTGCCGCCTTCGGCCGTCACCCGAATCTATGCCCCCACCTGCATCTGCCTCTCCAATCGGGTTCGGATGCGGTATTGCGGGCCATGGGCCGAAAATATACACTGGGTCACTATCTTGACTTGGTCGAAGGGTTGCGGCGGGCTCGCCCGGATATCGCCCTGACCACGGACCTGATCGTCGGCTTTCCCGGCGAGACGGACCGGGATTTCCAATTCACCCTGGACGCCATGCGCCGCGTGGGCTTTGCAGGCAGTTTTTCTTTTGTTTATTCGGATCGTCCCGGAACACGAGCCGCGAACATGGACGGCAAGCTGGAGCGGGATGTGAAAGCTGAACGGTTGCGGGTGTTGCAGGACGTGCAGGCCGAACTGTCCGAGCAGTGCTTGGGCCGGATGGTCGGTGCTCGGGTCGAGGTGCTGGTGGAAGGCGAAAGCAAGAAGACGTCGGAAGACCTGCCCAGTTGTCGCGGGCGGGATGAATTCGGGCAGACCGTGAATTTTCCCGTGCCGTCGGAGGCCCCCCGGCGCCTGATCGGGGACGTCGTTCCGGTGCGGATCCGGGAGGCCAAAAAGCATTCGCTGTGGGGATGCATGGAGGAGGACGGATGATTGAAATGCACATCTACGGACTGGCCCTGGATGAGGAAAGTCAGGTTCCTGTGCTGATCCTCAAGGACAAGACGGATAAACAGGTTCTGCCCATCTGGATCGGGGCCATGGAAGCCGTGGCCATCTCCATGGTCCTTAACGACGTGCGCCTGCCCAGACCCATGACCCACGACCTGCTGCTCCAGGCTATTGAGGCCCTGGGCGGCGAGGTTCGCAACGTGGATGTGGTCCGGTTGCACGACAATACGTATTTCGCGGAAATCGAAGTGCTTCAGGGAGAATCCTTGAAGCGGATCGATTGCCGGCCCTCGGACGCCATCGCCCTGGGCTTGCGGGCCCAGGTACCGATTCGGGTCAGCGAGGAAGTCCTGGCCCATATCGTGGAGGTGCGCGAAAGTCGCTACCAGGCGGTTCTGAAGACCGAAGACGCCCAGCAATGGAATGAGATCCTGGAAAAATACACCATTGACGACACCAAATACAAGATGTGATCCGCTTATGATTGATCTGCACACCCACACCCTGTTCAGCGACGGGGCCCTGCTGCCTGGTGAACTGGCCCGCCGAGCCAAGGCCGCCGGATACCAGGCCATGGCCTTCACCGACCATGTGGATGCCAGCAATATGTTTCTGGTCCTGGAAAACGTGGGCCGTGTGGCCGCCCAGGGCGCTATGTATTTTGGGCTGGACATCCTGCTGGGCGTGGAATTGACCCACGTACCTCCCGGATTGATCTCTCGGCTGGCGGATTCGGCGCGGATGAACGGGGCCCAACTGGTGGTCGTCCACGGCGAAACCATAGTCGAACCCGTGGAAATAGGTACGAACCTCGCGGCCATCGAGGCCGGAGTGGACATCCTGGCCCACCCCGGGCTGATCACCCCCGAGGAGGCTCAACTGGCCGCCGAGCGGGGCGTGCACCTGGAGATCACCACCCGCAAGGGCCACAGCCTGACCAACGGCCACGTAGCGGCCCTGGCGCGACGTTTCGGCGCGAAACTGGTGATCAATAACGACGCCCACGCTCCGACAGACCTGATCTCCCGCGACCAACGCCGCCGCGTCGCCCTAGGCGCCGGCTTGTCCCAGGACGAATATCTCCAAGCCGAGGCCAATTCGTGGGCCTTGGTGGAACGAGGACGGCGGAAGGGCTGAAACCTGAAACCTCGATGGTCGAGGCGGATGAAGGGAACGTTTCGGTGGGGGTGGGTCACAATTGGCTGACACATTGATGCTATCTGTCGGCACTGTAGGGGCGACCGGCCGGTCGCCCCTACGTCTGGACATGTCCAACCGCACTCGAAAGCGTAAGGAATGAGTTCTCCCATGCATTAAACCATCCCGCTCGTGGTCTGCTTATTGAGGCGAAAACGTCAACCGTGAACCGCTGAACCCCTGAACCGTGAACCCCAAACTCCCCAAAATCATGCCCAATCTGATCGACCAGGCGGCCGACCTCTGGCGTTCCGCACGCAGCGTCGTCGCGTTAACCGGGGCCGGGATTTCCGTGCCCAGCGGCATTCCGGATTTTCGCAGCCCCGGGGGGCTGTGGTCCCGCTTCGACGCCAACGTGGTGGCCAGCACCTGGGGCCTGGAGCGCAACCCCAAGGCGGTCTGGGAGTTTCTCCTGGATGCCTTGACTCTGTTCGGCAACGCCGCGCCCAATCCGGCTCACCTGGCGCTGACCCGGCTAGAACAGGCCGGACGGCTGGACGTGGTGATCACCCAGAACATCGATGGTTTGCACCAGAATGCCGGAACGCGCAATGTCATCGAGTTTCACGGCAACTGCCGTGGGTTTTACTGCAACGCCTGTCGGCGCGACTATCCCGCCGAGACGGCTCAGGGGTTGGCCAAGACGGACTTGCCCTGGCTGTGTGAGGCCTGCGGCGGGGTGATCCGTCCGTCTTTGGTCTTTTTTGGCGAGGCCATTCCCCAGATGGCCCTGGTCGAAAGCCAGCGCTGGAGCAGCCGGGCCGATCTGGCGGTCATTGTCGGCACCTCTGGCGACGTGGCCCCGGCCAACATCATCCCCTACCAGGTCAAGGCCGGAGGCGGACGGGTGCTGGAAATCAATCTGGGCCCGACCAGCTACGGCGATCTGGCGGACGTCCGTTTGGACCTGCCGGCCGAGGAGTGCCTGCCGGAGCTGGCTGAACGGTTGGGGTGAGGGGGCAGAAGTCTGAAGTCAGGAGCCGGATACTTGAACCGGACTTGAGCGGGCGTATGAAACGGCATAAATACTAACGAACAGAAACAGGAAATATTTTTATGGAGCTTCTTCCGCAAACCGGCATTTGGGACTTGGTCCGCCAAGCGACCATCGTGGTGCAACTGGTGATGCTGCTGTTGGTGGGTATGTCCCTGGCCAGTTGGAGCATCATTTTCTACAAGATCATGATTTTGCGCCGGGCCAAGCAGCAGGCCCTGGTGGACTTCAAGCGCTTTCAGAGCGCCCCGGACCTGGGATCGGCGGTTCATATCCTGGCTCGCGGTGCGGATTCGCCGCTCTACCCCTTGGCCTATCAGGCCGTGGCTGAGTTGAAGCGGCTGGAAGGGGCCACCATGCCCGCGGCCCAGAAGAGCAAGATCGCCATGGACAACCTGCGCCGAGTCCTGCGCCAGAACGTCAGCAGCACAGTGCGAAACTTGGCTTCCTCGCTTTCGTTTCTGGCTACCTGCGCCAGCACTGCACCGTTTATCGGACTGTTCGGCACTGTCTGGGGGATCATGCACTCCTTCTACGCCATCGGGCAGATGGGGAGCGCATCCCTGGCCACTGTGGCACCAGGCCTGTCCGAAGCCCTGGTGGCCACGGCCATCGGCTTGGCCGTGGCCATTCCCGCGTCCGTGGCCTACAATTTCTTTCGGGGAATGCTGGGCAGCATTGAGGTGGAGCTGATCAACTTCGCCGGGGCGTTCTTGAACCGGGTCCAACGTGAACTGCCCTGGGTTTCCGGGCAGTTGGAGCCCGAGGAAAACGGGCTGGCGGAACACGAAATCTAGGCGCTGCCGGGCAAGGAGAGAGTCGAATGGAAAGCCATACCGGTCAAGGATACATGGACCAGATGAACGTGGTCCCGTTCGTCGACGTCATGCTCGTGCTGCTGGTGATTTTCATGGTCACGGCCCCCTTCATGACCGAAGGGCTGGAGGTGGACCTGCCCCAGACCCGAACCGTACAGACCCTTCCCCAGGACGAAGACACCCTGGTCCTGACCATCCGGAGCGACGGGTCCATTTTTCTGGATCAATACGAAGTGGCGCTGGGCGAATTGGGCGAGCATGTTGAACGCTTGATCCAGACCCGGGACAGGATTCTCTACCTCCGGGCGGACAAGGACGTGCCCTACGGGCTGGTGGTGCAGGTGATGGCCGAGGCCCGTGAAGCTGGCGTGGAACGGTTGGGCATTGTTGCCGAATCCGAGCCCACGGAGCCCTGAGCCATAGCAGTCGTAACAGGTCGGATCATCGAGGTACGTGTGGGCGTTTCCACCCAGGTTATGGTTTTTGGACTGTCCTTGCTCCTGCATGTCAGCGTGCTGGGGCTTGGATTGCTTCAGCTGTCCTCCAGCAAGCAGATTCGGGTCGATCTGAGTAAGCCCGTGGTCTATCAGGTGGACTTGGTCCGCCTTGATCCGCCCGCTCCTGGCCGCCCCGCCCCGTTGGCGCCTTCCGCTCCGGCCCCCGCACCTCCGGCCCCCCCGGTCCAGGAACAGCCCAAACCCGTTCCCACCCCGGCACCACAGCCCTCCGCGCCCCCTCCACCGCAACCCAAGGCCGAGGTTCCCATCCCGGAGCCGCCCAAGCCGACCCCCGAGCCTAAACCGGCACCCAAGCCAGAGCCTAAGCCTGAACCTAAGCCGGAACCCAAGCCAGAGCCGCCCAAACCCGCTCCAAGTCCTCCCAAACCTCCAGAGCCGCCGCGACAACCAGCTCGGACCGAGCCGACCCGGGAGCAGATCATGGCCGAGGCCCTTGGGGCCGTGCAACGGGACGTGGAGCAACGTGCCCAGCCGGATGCCAGGGATCAGGCCTTGGCCGGATTGCGTCAAAGCGGGGCCTCGGGGCCGGGCGGAGCCGATGGACAGGCCGGCAGCGGCTATGGGGGGCTGCTGGAGGTGTACGCGCAAATGGTGGAGAACCGGGTCAAGGCCCAGTGGCGGTTTCCCAAGGGCGCTTCCCGGCAGGATCTCAGCGCGGTGCTGGATATCTCCCTGGACCGGGATGGTCGTGTCTTGGGCAGCCGTGTGGTAAGCTCCTCCGGGCATTCCGGCTTCGACGCATCCGCCGAGCGAGCCGTGGAGGAGACCGGACAACTGCCGCCTCCGCCCCGCCCTGATTTGCGCACCATTCGCATCACGTTCAATCTTCAGGAGTTGTAACCAAATATGCATTTGTTTCACGTATCTGACCCGCGACGCATGGCGCTAAGCTTGCTGATCCTGCTGTGCGTGGTTTTCCCGGTCCGCAGCGTCGGCGCGCAACAGACCTTGAGCATTGACATCTTCGGCCCGGGCCAATCCCAACTGAACATGGCCATGACCAAGCCCCTCGGGCTGGCCGCGGGGCAGCCGCCGCCGGTCGAAGCCGAGACTTTGGCCGGGTATTTGGAAGATTATCTCGGATTCATGCCGTTTTTGCGGCTGGTTCCGGGGAGCCGTATCCTCGGTGGGGACGTGCTGCCCGGAGTTACGGCTCAGGACATGGATTTTCGTCGGTTCCGGCTGGAACGGGTCGATCTCGTGCTGACCGCAGGATGGGGCGGTCCCGGCGGGCCAGTGGAACTGCGAGTCTTCGAAACTTTTGAACAGCGTCTGATTTTGGGCAGAGCTTATACAGGGGCGACACCGGCGGACCTGCCCGAGATCGCGGCCAGGTTTTGCGCGGACCTGATGGCGGAACTGACCGGGCAGGGAGATTTTTTCCGCTCCACCCTGGCGGTGGTTCGGACCCATGGCGAGAATAAGGAACTCTGGTCTTCTTCCCCTTTGGGCCAGGGGATGCGGCAGTTGACCAGTCTGGGAGGCATCAGCATGAGCCCGGCCTGGTCCAGGGACGGCCGGCGCCTGGTGTTCACCCTGATCAGCGATGGCCGGCACTATCTGGGAATTCTGGACAAGGAGAGCGGTGACGTTCGGCGCGTTCAACTGCCTGGGAACAGTGTTATTTCTCCGGTATTCGATCACAGAGGCAATATTTTCGTCAGTCTGAATCCAGAAGGCAGCCCGAATATCTACCAGCTTTCCGACGACCTCCGCATGGGCCCAAGGGTGGTGCAGAGCTGGGCCATCGATATTTCGCCGAGTTTCGACGCCACGGGCTCCAAAATGGCCTATGTCTCCAGCAGGCTTGGAAATCCGCATGTTTTCGTGGTGGACAGGGCCTCCGGGGAGTCCCGCCGGGTTACATACGAGGGCACCTACAATACGAATCCCAGCCTCAGCCCGGATGGGCGGTTGGTGGTTTTTTCGCGCCAAACCAGCGAAGGGCATAGAATTTTTATGCACGATCTGCTAACGGGCAGGGAGCGGCAGTTGACTTTTGGACCAAGAAATGATGTCAGTCCAGCTTGGGCACCTGATAGTTACTTTATTGCTTTCAGTTCCAATCGGAGTGGGGAATACAAGGTTTACCTGACCACCCGGAACGGCGACAAGGCCCGGATGGTGCCCCTGGGCGAGGGAGAGTTTGCGTCGCCGGCCTGGGCGCTGCAACCGTGAGGCATTTTTCATCAACGTCTTTTAAGGAGAAAAGGTATGAGGGGAAATTGGGTTGTTGGTTTGGGGCTGATTTTGGCCATTATGTTGGCCTTCGGGGCCGGTTGTGCCAAGAAGCAGGTCGATTCGAGCCCTGTGGGCGTTAGTGCCGAACAGGCCGCTGAAGAGGCCAGGCTGCGGGAAGAGGCCAGACTGCGGGAGCAGCAGTTGGCTGAAGAACGCTTGGCCAGGGAGCGTTCCGAGGCGGAAAGGGGGCGGTTGGGCCAGGTGGCTGAAATGATCACCGCGAACATGATTCATTTTGACTTTGACAGATACGACCTGCGTCCTGACGCTCGGGAAGTCTTGCAGACCAAGGCCGAGTTGTTGAAACAGAACCCGGATATCCGCCTGCTGATCGAAGGTCATACCGACGAACGAGGCACCTCGGAGTATAACCTGGCTTTGGGAGAGCGCCGCGCCCGGGCTGCGTATGAGTTCCTGGTCCTTTTGGGCATCAGCCCCAATCGACTGCAGATCGTCAGCTACGGCAAGGAACGTCCCTTGAATCCGGCTAGCAGCGAAACCGCCTGGGCCCAGAACCGCCGCGCTCAGTTCCGGGTTCTCGATATGTAGGGATGTGGAAGGTTCTCGAACCGATCATGAACAAAAAACCGCCGCCGGGCTTGCCCGGCGGCG